>CAKKRO010000248.1 GCA_919902625.1 Nitrosomonadaceae bacterium | reverse complement strand
TCCGGAAAGCGGACGGCATATTTGTACAGATCCAGCGCCGGTTTAAACGATTCATCATTTTGCTTGATCAATGACATGGCAGCGGCCGATACGGCCTGATCATCATCCAGCCAGCGCTCGGGATCATTAATCGCAAGCGCCCAGTGCATGATATCCAGACTTTGTTCGAGCACACGGCCATCTGCGAATTTCAAAACCGGCACCGTGCCTTTCGGTGAGCATTCCAGCATTTCTTTGGGTTTGGCGCGCAAACTGACTTCGTGCATATCCACGGCAACCCCGCTGACTTTGATCGCCATTCTGGCACGGATCGCAAAAGGGCAACGGCGGAACGTATACAACAGTGGCTTCATTCTTTAATGACGTCAATTATCTAGGCAGCGTTGCGATTCTGATCCCGGTTCTTTTTGATCAGATCATAGGCCGTCTGCACTTCTTTGGCTTGCTCGGTCGCCACTGCGATCATTTCTTCCGGCACGCCCTGCCCCATTAACTTGTCAGGATGATATTGGCTCATCAGCTTACGGTAGGCATGTTTGATTTCCTGATCCGTGCTCTCTTTGCTGACACCCAATGCTTTATAGGCATCATCCAGCGCACTGGCTGATGTGCTTTGTCCACCGGCGAAATGCGCCTGATTCATTACCATGTCGAGCAGTTGCCTGAATGCAATCTGGCTATATCCCAGGCGCCCGGCGACCACTTTAAGAAGTTCTTCCTCGGCGGAATTTAATTGGCCATCGGATAATCCCATGATAATGAGATAAACCAGCAGCATCTGTTTCAAATTATGAGAAGGACCGCATACCGCAAGGAATTCATTGATTTTTGGATGAATATCATAGTCTGCAGCAGCGCCTTGCTTGAACAGTGCAATCGCCCTTAGCCGATGATCCGATGTCATGCCGAGTTTCTGCATGAATTGTTGCACATGCGATACTTCAGTCTCTGAAACACGGCCATCAGCCTTAGCCAGTTTTCCCATCAAAATGAAAACAGTCTCCAGGAAAACCGATTGGCGGCGCGCAGCATTAAACGGATTCATCCCAGCCGAACCAAAAGCTCTGAAACGATCAATAAAACTTCCAACAAAGTAACCCAGAAAGAGTCCCAAAATACCAAGGATAAAGAAGCCAACAGAAGCGCCGAGTATTCTAAACAATGAAATTCCAGATTTAATGAAAAAAGAATTAATTATAACGAATTGTCGATGGATAAAGCTGCTTCAAGGTATATACATTCGGGTTTATAAAAGCCGCTCAAGAACAAGTGATTGGCAGTCCTTCCTCAGGATTGACCGGCCCATTGCTCAGGCGTCAGCGTTTTCATGGATAGCGCGTGAATTTCCTGCTTCATTCGGTCGCCCAGCGACTTGTACACCAGTTGATGCTGCTGAATCATATTTTTACCTTTAAATTCCGCGCTCACGATAATCGCATGAAAATGGTGCCCGTCATCCCCTTCCACCTGCACGTGCTCGCACGGCAAAGATGATTCAATATAAGTTTTTACATTTTCAGCTGTAATCATTTCAGTCTCCTTCACGCTTATTCTTTAGCATGCAAAATTAGTTGATTGATTAATAAATGAATTAGTGACGCAGTTTATACCCGGTTTTGAGTATTCGAATGGCTAGAACCGAAATCGCTATCAAGCATATTGCCACAATCAGGAGGCTAATATAAGGCGAAATATCCGATATGCCAAAGAAGCCATAGCGGAACCCGTCAATCATATAGAAAAATGGATTGAGGTGAGACAAATACTGCCAACCGGCAGGTAGTGAATGTACGGTATAAAAGACGCCCGATAAAAATGTCAGCGGCATAATAATAAAATTCTGGAAAGTCGCCAATTGATCAAATTTATCCGCCCAAATGCCTGCTATCAAGCCTAACACGCCTGATATCGCACTACCCAGAATAACAAATAGCAGTGCCCATAAAGGTAATTGCAGGGGAACATCAAAGAATATCAGCGTCACCAGATAAACCCCCAAACCGACCAGCAATCCGCGCAAAATAGATGCCAGAATATAGGCGAAGAATATCGCACGATAGGACAACGGCGATAACAAAACAAATACAATATTGCCACTGATTTTTGACTGAATCATGCTGGAAGATGAGTTGGCAAACGCATTTTGTATCACAGCCATCATCACCAACCCTGGAATCAGGAAAATGGTATAAGCCACATCCGGATAAACATCGACTGACCTCTCCAGCACATGATAGAAAACCAACAGATAAAGCAGCGTAGAGACCATCGGCGCCAATAAGGTTTGGAAGCCCACCTTCCAGAAACGCAGCAATTCTTTATACAGCAATGTCAAGAAACCGGTCATTTTGATTGATTCCCGCTATTTCTCATGATACTGACAAAAACATCTTCCAGATCAGGTTGCTGCAAATGCATTTCCAGCACTTGTATATTCTCAGATCGCAATGACGACAGAATAGATTCCACTTGTGCATAATTCTCGATTCTCAGCTCGACCAACCCATTGTTATGATTCATGAGTAATGCATGCAACGATGATGGCAAAGTATCCGGTAATAATCTTAAACTGATCGATTTCCCGGCGGCGGTCATTTTCGCTATCAGATTCTGTGTGCTATCCAGTGCCACGATGCTGCCTTCTTTAAGCATTGCAACACGATGACATAATGCCTCTGCTTCCTCCAGATAATGGGTGGTCAGCACAATCGTGTGGCCGTCCTGATTCAGCTGCTTGATAAAATCCCAAAGTGTTTGGCGTAATTCAACATCCACGCCCGCCGTTGGTTCATCCAGAATAATGACAGGAGGTTTGTGCACCAATGCCTGTGCAACCAGAACGCGCCGTTTCATGCCACCCGATAGCGTGCGCATATTGGCATCAGCCTTATCCGCAAGATCCAGGCGCTCAATGATTTCATCAACCCAGCGTATATTGTTCTTAATGCCGTAATAACCCGACTGTATGAGCAATATCTCACGCACTGTAAAAAAAGCATCAAAAACCAATTCCTGAGGTACTATTCCTAAATTCCGGCGCGCCTGCTGATATTGTGTGATGACATCATGCCCCATGACGCTGACTGAACCGCGAGTGGCCAGCGACAAACCTGCAATAATACTGATCAGCGTTGTTTTGCCTGCACCATTGGGACCTAATAAAGCAAAAAATTCTCCCGTGTGAATTTCAAGATCAATATTGGTCAATGCATGCAAACTGCCAAAGCGTTTGCACACTTGCTTGACTTCAATTGCGGGTGGCATCGAATGAAAGAATTAGAAAAAGATGGGGTTTGTATTGTTTGTATTTAAAGACAACAGGGATTTGCCTGATCAGGTAGCATTCGGCTGGGTAGCATGATTCACGGGAATTGGAATCAATGCTTCAACACCATATAACTGGATCAAGCTTTTCACGCTGCCGGGCATATTGATAAACTGCAATTGACAACCCTTTTGGCGCGTTGCGCGCAGCCATTCCAACAGCATACTGATGATTGTTGAATCAACTTCAGTGACTTTATCCAGATCAATGACCCAATGATGCCCATCAAATAGTGCAGCGCCACGATGAGTCATAGTCACAACATTGTCGATGGTAATAGGCCCCTGCACGATAATGCTATGGTCCTCACGAAAAATCACTGGAAGTGATGAATTCAGATTATTCACGCCCGGGTATTATTTTTTACCTTCCAGGGATTTGTTCTTATCAGATAATGTCTTAAGCAACCCTTCCACGCCACCTTTACGAATCTGACTGTTAAAAGATCCCCGGTAATTTGTAACCAGACTCACGCCAGCAACCGTTACATCATAGACTTTCCATCCATCCGGCTTTTTTTCCATACTATAATCAATCGGAACCGGCTGTTTTCCATTTCCCTGAATAACTATCGTTCTTATCGTAGTCTCTACGCGGTCACCAATGGGCGGTATCGGATTCACCTTAATCGTTTCATCATGATAGCTGGTCAATGCGTTTGAATAGGTACGTACCAGCAAAGTACGGAATTCATCAATCAACTTATTTTGCTGCTCCGGTACCGCAGATGACCAATGCTGCCCCATCGCCAATTGGGTCATGCGTGCAAAATTGAAGTGAGGAAGTATTTTAGTCTCGATCAGATCAAGCATCTTTTCTTTGTTGCCATTTTTCAATTCTTGATCTTTCTGAATAATCTCTATCACTTCCTGGACTGTCCGATCGACCAGTCTGTCTGGCGCAAGATCCATTGACCATGCAGGAGACACCAACAAGTTAGAAAACACCAGCAAAATTATTCCAAGCAATCTTTTCATTGTTTCCTCACCAAAAATTTTAAATATTATGCAGCCAATCCAAACAACAAGAATATATCAGTTCACTCAGAAAGAATCATCTTCAGCCGCTTTATCAAATAAAAAACGTCCTATCATTTCTTCAAGTACCATAGCCGAGTTGGTTTTCATGATTTTATCACCCGCTTTCAACATCGCCTCATCCCCACCCGCAGCTAACCCGATATATTGCTCGCCCAACAAACCTGACGTCAAGATGCTGGCGAAAGTATCTTTTGGAAATAGATAACGGCTATCCATACTCATCGTAACTACGGCATCATAAGTTTGCGTACTAAACTGGATATCGGTTACACGCCCCACCACGACGCCGGCGCTTTTTACCGGCGCGCGAACCTTCAAACCACCGATATTTTCGAAATTTCCGGTAATCACATAGCTCTGTGAAGGATTATAAACATTCAGATTGCCCACCTTAAGGCTCAGCACCATGAGCGCGGCAATACCCGTGATAACAAACAATCCCACCCACAAATCCATTGTTGTCCGCTGCATCAGCTCACTCCTCTAAACATGAAAGCGGTCAAAATAAAATCAAGTCCTAAAATCGCTAATGAAGAAGTCACTACAGTACGCGTTGTTGCGCCAGACACGCCTTCTGCGGTCGGCGGCGCATCATAGCCCTCAAACACAGCAATGGCAGTAACTGCCACACCGAAAAAACAACTTTTGATAAAGCCGTTTAATATATCAAATCTGAAATCCACCGCACTTTGCATTTGTGACCAGTAGGAACCTTCATCCACGCCAATGAATACAACAGTGACCAGATAACCGCCAAAAACACCCATCACGGAAAACATCGCTGCCAAAAAAGGCATGGAGATCACGCCCGCCCAGAAACGCGGTGCTACAACCCGCGCTATGGGATCCACTGCCATCATTCCCATGGCTGCCAGTTGCTCAGTCGCCTTCATTAATCCTATTTCAGCGGTAATCGCTGAACCCGCCCGGCTGGCAAATAGTAGCGCGGCCACCACAGGACCCAGTTCACGTACCAAAGACAATGCAACCAATGTACCCACGGCTGATTCCGAGCCATATTTCTGCAATGTCTCGTAGCCTTGCAAACCCAACACCATGCCCACAAAGAGCCCTGACACCACGATAATGATCAACGACAGAACGCCCGTAAAATACAGTTCCCTTATAACCAGATTAAAACGGCGCAGGCTGGTGCCGGATTTTAATAATACCAGTATAAAAAAGCGGCTGGCACGACCCAGCCGCCAGATGCTCTCAATAACACGGTGCCCGACATTCTGAATACCGGGTACGATATGTTTAAGCAAAAGTATCCTCCAGATTCAAATCCTTTTGATAAGCCTGCGCAGGATAATGAAAAGGTACCGGCCCGTCTTCTTCGCCATGTACAAACTGATGCACAAAGGGCGCTACAGAATCTCTCACTTCACTGGGTGTCCCTTGAGCTGCTATCACTCCATCGGCGATAAAGTATACATAATCGACTATTTTCAAGGATTCCTGCACATCGTGCGTCACTACAATCGAGGTCATACCCAATGCATCGGTCAGCCGGCGAATCAAGTTTCCAATCACGCTCAATGAAATCGGATCAAGACCTGTAAATGGCTCATCATACATAATCAACGTGGGATCCAGCGCGATGGAGCGAGCCAAGGCAACGCGACGCGCCATGCCCCCTGATAGCTCAGCAGGCATTAAATGATGCGCTCCCCGCAAACCTACTGCGTGCAGTTTCATTAACACCAGATCACGAATCATGGATTCGGGCAAATTGGTATGTTCACGTATCTGAAACGCCACATTGTCAAAAACAGACAAATCCGTAAATAGCGCTCCAAATTGAAACAGCATACCCATCTTACGGCGCAGCTTGAAGAGCGCATCACGATCAAGCTCATGCACTATCTGTCCAGCAAACTTTACATACCCGGAAGTTGGCTGAATGGCTCCGCTGATTAATCTGAGCAGCGTTGTTTTACCCGACCCGCTACCCCCCATGATGGCAATAACTTTGCCACGCGGCATAGTCATATGGATTCCCTTCAGAATCGCGCGCGTATCATAGGAGAAATTCAGGTCTTTGACCTCAATTAAAGTTTCAGGTGTCATGCTACACAATGAAGGGTATAAGAGATAATTGCTGATATGGGTTAGAGCTGATTATAGCCATGAAACATGTTGTTATGAATTGAGTAACTACCGGCAAAACCGAGCGAGGGTCAATTTTAATCCACTTTCCTTCGGAAGGTTGCGCTATATTAGTTTTCAAGGCAATTTTCCTGTCTTTTCTTTCAGATCCTGCAAATAAACCTGCAAATCCTTCTTGATCTCAGGTGCCAGCATATATAAACCAATGATATTGGGAATCGCCATAGCAAACACCATGGCATCAGTAAATAAAATAATATTGGATAATTGAGCGGATGCGCCAATGATAATGAATAAGCAAAATAAAATCTTATAAATCCCTTCAACCGCAATCCGCTCACCGAATAAATAGGTGGTGCACTTTAACCCGTAGTAAGACCAGGAAATCATGGTCGAGTATGCAAACAGGAAGACTGTCAGGGATAATACATAGGGAAACCAGGAAATGCCTGATGCGAATGCACGGGAAGTCAATTCCACCCCTTCAATACCGCCGCCCTCAACGTAGGTGCCGGAAATCACAATAACCAATGCAGTCACCATGCAAATAATGACCGTATCGATAAATGGACCTAACATGGCGACCATACCCTGACTGACAGGCACATCTGTTTTTACCGAACAATGCGCAATCGCCGATGAACCTAGTCCGGCTTCATTTGAGAAAGTAGCCCGTTGCACACCCATCAACAACGCGCCCATTAACGCACCTATGCCCGCTTGTGGATACAGCGCCATCTCAAATATGGTGTTTATGGCTCCAGGGATGGCTGCATAATGAAAACCGATGACTACAAATCCAGCGAGTATATAAATAATCGTCATAATGGGCACAACACGGCTGGCTACTGCGGCGATCCATTGGATGCCGCCAATAATCACCAATCCAACCAGAATGGCCATAAACAAGCCAAAAAGCCAGCCCTTATCAGCCAGAAAACCGGCATTTCCTCCCGTCACAACCAATGCTTGCTGATAGGCCTGATTAGCTTGAAACAAGCCGCCTGCGCCAATCGTTCCGCCAATGCAGCATACCGCAAACAGACCTGCCATAAATTTGCCCATTCGTGGTTTCTGCAGACGTTCAAAAGCACTATATAAATAGTACATGGGACCACCCGATATCTCGCCGGGGTCATGTTCGGACCCGCACTGACGATATTTAACGCCCAAAGTGACTTCAACGAATTTGGTCGACATACTGAAAATGCCCATAACGGCCATCCAGAATGTGGCTCCGGGGCCGCCTATGGAAATAGCCACTGCGACACCCGCAATATTTCCCAAACCAACAGTTGCTGACAAAGAAGTCATCAACGCCTGAAAGCGGCTGATTTGTCCGTTTGAATGCCCGCTATCATGCTTCCCGCGCAAAACATCAATCGCGTGCTTAAAATAACGGATATTGATAAAGCCAAGATATACCGTGAAAAAGAGTGCTGCAACGACCAGCCAGACCAGTATCAATTTGATCTCAAGCTCTAAAAACCGGACACTGTAGAAAATTACAGAGGCTATTGCATTTGAAATAGGCTCAAATGTCGAATCAATTATTCGATCAATTTCCATTAATTGATGCACTCCCATTATGCAAAACAAACAGAATCATTTCATCCGGCTCATGTAGTACGATTTAATCTGATTGATTTCGGAATTTTTACTAATTCAGAGAAAAAGAAGACAGAAATTGACTTTATCCAAACAATACCCCATCAATTTAACTGATAGCATTTCGTTTTCTTGCACAAACTCACTTTCTATCTTTATGCCGTACACACATCGCTCTTGCAGAACTAAATCCGGTCATTTTGCCATATTTCTCTCAGACTAGCATATCATGGCGCCACGTATTAATTATCAAAGACATTCTTCACGCAGGATGACGCCATGCTCTCCATCAGAAAGCATTATCTGCTCCATTTCCTGATTCTCTGTTTCGTTGCTCCAGCGTTATCGGCTAACAAGATTTATCGTAGTATCGATGCGCAAGGCCGTGTAACTTATTCCGATACACCTTCTGTTGGCGCCCAGCCAATCAAGATCATCAGTCAGCCTAGCCGGCACTTGTATCAAGTCATCCGAGTATACGATGGTGATACGATTATTCTGGAAGACAAGAAACATGTCCGTTTATTGGGAATCAACACACCCGAAATTGAAAGCCGTCAACGCGCAGAAGAACCCGGCGGTGTCATCGCAAAAAAATGGCTGCAGGCTCAATTGCAGGAAAACAAGGTCTATTTGGAATTTGATCAGGTAAAACGGGATAAATATAAGCGCTTATTGGCGCATGTATTTTTGCCGGATGGCAAGCATCTCAACCTTGCTTTACTGGAAAACGGCTTGGCTGTAATCAGCATCATCCCGCCTAATGGGCGTTACACCGATAAATTGATTCAAGCGCAACAACACGCTGAGAAACTTAAACTGGGTATCTGGTCGATGCCGGAGTATCAACCCCGGCCAATTACCCAGATTACCAATCAAACCAAAGGCTGGCAACGATTTACCGGAACCCCGGTTTCGATCAAGAAAAGCAAAAAATATACTCGATTGATTCTTAATGACAAGGTTGACATACGCGTTGCCAACACTAATCTTGATCTGTTTCCTGCACTAACGACCTACGTAGGAAAACCACTTGAAATCCGCGGCTGGGTGTCGCGCAGTAAAGATCAGTACTCTATTCTGATTCACCATCCGAGCGCACTGATAGTGCGATAGCTTTTTACTTTAGGTTATTCCGAGCCGAAAAGATATGAACTCTAGTAGGTTCTGGCTTTCGGCGGAAAAGACTCTACCGTTAAAGGCTTTAAGCGCACGGGTTTATAGTCCAGCCGGTTGTTTTCGCTGAAGAATAGTGTGTGTTTTAACCATTTGACATCATCGCGTTGCGGATAATCATCACGCGCATGAGCGCCACGGCTTTCACGCCGGGCTTCCGCCGATATCATCGTGGCGGTGGCAACCTCTTTCATATTTTCCAGCTCCAGCGCTTCTATACGCGCCGTATTAAACACTTTGCTCCTATCCCTGATTTCTGTCCGGCCAACACGATCGCCTACTTCAAGGATCTTTTCCACCCCTTGCCGCAACATATCTTCAAAACGAAAGACACCGCAATAGGTTTGCATGGTTTTGCCCAGGGCAGCACTAACCTGTGCGACATTTTCGCCGTCTTTCTGATGCTCCAGGCGGTCCAGACGCGCCAGTGTTTTATCTGCAGCATTTGCTGGCAGCGGCTTGTGATGCGGATTTGTTTTCAAGTCTTCGATGATCTGAATAGCCGCAGCACGTCCAAACACAACGATATCCAATAGCGAATTGGTGCCCAGGCGGTTGGCGCCATGCACCGATACACAAGCACACTCTCCCACGGCATAAAAACCGGATACAATCTCTTCGGGACCCGTTTTATACGGCGCCACCACTTGACCGAGATAATTGGTTGGAATACCCCCCATCATGTAATGCGCGGTTGGCACCACCGGAATAGGTTCATTGATCGGGTCTACATGGGCAAACTTGATGGCCAGCTCGCGGATACCCGGTAAGCGTGTTTTGATAATTTCAGCGCCCAGATGATCCAGTTTCAGTAACAAATGATCCCCTTCCTCACCACAACCCCGTCCGGCTTTCATTTCCATGGTCAATGCACGTGAAACCACGTCACGGCTAGCCAGATCCTTGGCATTGGGCGCATACCGCTCCATGAATCGCTCGCCGTCCTTGTTCAGCAAATAACCACCCTCACCGCGGACGGCTTCACTGATCAATACGCCCACACCATAAACACCGGTCGGATGAAATTGCCAGAATTCCATGTCTTCCAATGGGATGCCAGCTCGTGCGGCAATGCCCAGACCATCTCCGGTGTTGATTAAAGCATTGGTGCTGGCCTGAAAAATCCGCCCGCCGCCACCGGTCGCAAACAAGGTGGCTCTGGCCTGCAAGATCAAGACTTCACCCGTTTCCATTTCCATTGCGGTAACGCCCAAGACATCCCCTTGTTCATCGCGGATGAGATCCAGCGCCATCCATTCAATGAAAAACTGGGTATTGGCGCTAACATTGCGTTGATACAGCGTATGTAATAGCGCATGGCCGGTACGGTCAGCGGCTGCACAGGAACGCGTCGCCTGCGCGCCGCCAAAATTCTGTGATTGCCCGCCAAACGGACGTTGATAAATTTTGCCATTTTCCAGGCGGTCAAACGGCATGCCAAAATGTTCCAGCTCATACACCACTTCATTGGCCTGGCGGCACATGAACTCAATCGCATCCTGATCACCCAGGTAATCAGAGCCTTTCACGGTATCATACATATGCCAATGCCAATTATCTTCGGTCACATTGCCCAGCGAGGCAGCAATCCCCCCTTGCGCCGAGACGGTGTGCGAACGTGTGGGAAAAACCTTGGACAACACGGCCACTTTCAACCCTGCTTCGGATAACTGCAACGCGGCGCGCATTCCAGCGCCACCGGCGCCCACTATGACCACATCAAATTTTCTTTGGGTTATTGCCACATCAACTCCACAATATTTCAGCAGTCCATACCAGATAAAACAGTAAGGCGGTAATCACCATAATTTGCACGGTCAGGCGAATGGCCGTGGGGTGAACATAATCCATCAGAATATTACGCATCCCGATCCAGGCATGCCAGAAAACGCAGATGAAAAATACGAAAGTCGCGATGCGCATCCATTGATGACTGAACAGGCCTTTCCACGCGGCATAATCCTGCGGCGCGGCAACGAACAAAACGCCCGCAAGCACTATGAGATAAATTGCCATCAGAACGGCTGACACCCGCTGCACCAGCCAATCCTTCAAGCCATAGTGCGCACCCGTTACTACCCGATTGAATGGTTTTACCATATGATTAATCCTGCCAGGATGGTTAATAGGATACCCATCACCACCACCAACTTACTCCCAGCACGCGCCTGCGGCAGCGCAACGCCGATATGCAGATCCAGAAAAAGATGGCGTATGCCCGCGCACAGATGATGGAAAAAAAACCATAGTGGCGACAACAGCATCAGCTTAACCATAGGACTACGCAAATAGTCCTGTAACGCTTCAAAGCTTTGTTGCGATCCCAGCATCATTTGCAAGCCACACAGCATCAATGGAATACCGGGAAAAAAAAGCAGAACACCGCTGATCCGGTGCAGAATTGAAACCACAGCCGGCAAAGGCTGCCTGATCTTGAAGAGATTCAGATGCTTGGGGCGTTTATTGTGTAGTTTCGCTTCCATGCGGGGGATTCTAAAGTAGATAACAGTATCGCTAAAATTCGGCTGGTACGCCAAAAAATTGTAACCAAGTTTAGTCCGTTATGCCGCATGATACAAGCCATAACTCGATCCAATGCATAAAGCCCAGCCGCATGCGACCGGGCCTCTAACCGGAAAAAATTATTGATATTCTTGATTACTGAGTTCGACGGCTATCAAGACTGTATCCTCCCGCACCATGAACAGCTAAGAGCATAAGACCGCCAGTAATCGCAATATTCTTCATGAACATGATCATCTGCATTTGATCGGAAAGATTGCTGTGAAAAATCACCGCAGCCACTAAAGTAAACGCAGCCAATACCATTGACACCAGCTTGGTTTGCCATCCCGCAACGATCGCCAAACCACCGCCTACCTCAAACAGTATCACCAGCGGCAATAGCATGCCCGGCAAGCCCATCGCCTCCATATAACCCTGCGTGCCTTCGTACCCGCTGATTTTGAAAAAACCGGAAAGCAAAAAGATCTGCCCCAAGAATATCCGCGCTACGAGTTGACTGATTTTTTCCATTTGAATCTCCTTAAGAATTTTTATTTATCGCGCTTGATCCATGCACGATCACGCACAAAATTGCTGGACTGAAAATCTTTCAGCGCCTGATCAATCTGCTCCCTCGTATTCATCACAAACGGGCCATACTGAACAATCGGCTCATGAACCGGTTTGCCGCTGATGACAATAAAACGCGCCCCCTCTCTTCCTGCAGCAAAGTCAAGCGAATCGCCATCAGCACCCAACGTAGCCAGAGAATGCAGGGATACATTCCGTCCATTCAATTGCCCAGTACCCTCGAACACATACAAGAAGCTATTGTTTTCGACCGGCAAGCGATGATGAAAATGCTTGCCGGGTTGCACTTGCACATCAAAATAAGACACATCGGTAATGTTATCCACAATCGGCGCGCTCGCGCCGTCGAAGCGGCCGATTAATATTTTCACCGTATAGTCCGGCGTTTTCACGACAGGAAAGGCTTCTGCGGAATATTCCTGATACTCAGGATGATCCAGCTTATTCGCCGCTGGCAGATTAATCCACAGCTGAAATCCCCGTAACAAGCCATTTTCCTGTTTTGGCATTTCGGAATGGATAACGCCGCTGGCGGCTTTCATCCACTGCGCGGAGCCGGGACCCAGATCGCCGCTATTACCCATGCTATCCTGATGCGCCATATGACCATCGATGATATACGTGAATGTACTGAACCCGCGATGCGGATGGGACGGGAAACCGGCAATATAATCCTCCGGGTTATCGCTGCTGATATGATCCAATAACAGGAATGGATCATAATTGCGCAATGCCGGCGTGCCGATCGTGCGGTACACGGTAACGCCGGCCCCTTCCGGTACTGCCACTGCTGGAACTAATCGTGTCGCGCTAACGGGTGTATTCATCATTTTCTCCTTTTCCGGTAAAAAATCGCTATGACGTATTTGCTGGGAGTATTATCATCGTTGCGATAATAAGAATAAATAGCCATCATAAGAAATGACTGTTCTGATATCAGCAACTATAAGGCAATCCAATGGATCGATTTGAAAATATGAATGCATTTGTGCGCGTCGTTGAGGCTGGCAGCATCAGCGCGGCCGCGGATCGCATGGGCGTGGCAAAATCGGCGGTTAGCCGGCGTTTGAAGGAGCTGGAGGAACATCTCGGTGTCGAGTTATTTCACCGCACTACCCGGCAAATGAATCTGACCGACAGCGGACGCGCCTTTTATCAACAATCGGTACGTATCCTTGCCGATATCCTCGAAGCCGAGCATGCCACATCACAATTTCATGGTGCCTTAAAAGGCAGCTTGAAGGTGGCTGTACCGCTGAGTTTTGGCTTGATGCACCTGGGGCCTGCCATCCGAGAGTTTTTACAGATGCACCCGGAAATTGAATTCGATCTGGATTTTAATGACCGTCAAGTGGATTTACTGGCGGAAGGATTTGATCTGGCCATCCGCATTGCCAGCTTACCGGATTCCAGTTTGATCGCACACCGCCTTGCCCCTGTCCAGGCCATACTGTGCGCAAGCCCGGCTTACCTCGACCGCATGGGCAGACCGCAAACGCCGGAAGAACTCATCCATCATCGCTGCCTGGTGTATAACCTGATCAGCAATTTTGAAAGCTGGAATCTATATGATGCCAACGGGCAAGCGATCAAAACGAAGATAAAACCCTATTTAAAGGCCAGCAATGGCGAATTCCTTCGCGCATCCGCCATCGACGGCCTGGGTATCGTACTGCTGCCGGCATTTATCGTTTACCAGGAAATCGAAAGCGGTGCATTGATCCCGTTATTGACGGAATACCGTTGCCCGCAACTCGCCGCCTA
>CAKKRO010000247.1:9008-10784 GCA_919902625.1 Nitrosomonadaceae bacterium | reverse complement strand
GCCGTCCACCACAAATCCATGCGTCAGCAGGGCATCATAAGGCGCGCGGCCGTCGATGGCGCAACCGGTCAGCAGTGAAGACTGGAACCAGCCGCGATGCTGGTCGGAACCTTCCAGGTACAGGTCAACCGGGTATTTGAGCTGTGCATCCGGTTTGACGACGGTGTCATGCGTGGTGCCGGAGTCAAACCAGACATCCAGCGTATCTGTCAGTTTCTGGTAATCCCTGGCTTCATCTCCGAGCAATTCAGCGGCATCCAGCGCAAACCAGGCTTCAATGCCCTGCTGCTCCACTTTTTGCGCCACTTGCTCAAGCAATTCAAGCGTTCGTGGATGCGGCGCGTGGGTCTCTTTATGCACGAAAAGCGTCATCGGAACGCCCCAGTTACGCTGGCGTGAAACGCACCAGTCCGGGCGGTTCTTGATCATGGCTTCCAGGCGGGCTTTTCCCCATGCCGGATAGAATGCGGTGGACTCGACAGCCTGCATGGCCAGTTCGCGCAGGGTTTTTTTCTGTGCAGTGGCAGCGGTTGTATTGTGCAGGTTCATGCCAATAAACCATTGCGGCGTGGCGCGGAAAATAATCGGGGTTTTGTGGCGCCAGCAATGCGGATAGCTGTGATCGATTTTTTTCAGGCAAAACAGATGCCCGCTGGCTTTGAGCGTGTCAATGACGATATCATTGGCTTTCCAGACTGAAAGCTCGCCCACCAGCGGGGTATTGGCGTCAAACTTGCCGTTGCCATCCACCGGACTCTCATTGGGCAGACCATACTGCTGTCCCACAAAATAATCGTCCAGACCATGCGCCGGCGCCGTATGTACCAGTCCTGTACCGGCCTCCAACGTGACATGTTGGCCACAGATGATTTTGACCGTGCGCGGTTCAAACGGATGCTGTAGTTTTAAATTTTCAAGTGCATCTCCCGTACAGGGGATCCCTTTGTGCTCTTTGTGCTCGCTGGCGGTCAAGCCGTAGCGTTCCAGGCAAGCCTGTTTCAGTTCGGCTGCGAGGATCAGCCAGCCACGTGTTGTTTTTATCAGTTCATAATCAAAATTCGGGTGAACGCTGACCGCCTGGTTGGCCGGTAGTGTCCAGGGTGTGGTGGTCCAGATGATGGCATAAACGGTGTCATTTTCCGGGATCGGGATGCCGAAAACGTCGCAGAGCAATTGGTATTCGGCCGATTGCACGGTAAAACCGACATCAATCGCCGGTGAAACTTTGTCTTCATATTCCACTTCGGCTTCAGCCAGCGCGGAGCCACAGTCGATACACCAGTTGACAGGCTTCTGACCCTGATACAGATAGCCATTCTGATAAATCTTCCCCAGTGCGCGGATAATGCCGGCTTCTGTTTTGAAATTCATCGTGAGATAAGGGTTGTCCCAGTCACCCAGTACCCCCAGGCGGATGAAATCCGCTTTCTGGCGCTCTACTTGTTCTTTGGCAAAAGCCCGGCAAAGCTCGCGCACTTTATCGGCAGGCAAATGCTTGCCATGTTTTTTCTCAATCTGATGCTCAATGGGCAGCCCATGGCAATCCCAGCCCGGAACATAAGGCGCATCGAAGCCCGCCAAAGTTTTACTTTTGATGATGATGTCTTTGAGAATCTTGTTGACGGCATGACCGATATGAATATCTCCGTTGGCATAGGGAGGGCCGTCATGCAGAATGAATTTGGGGCATCCTTTGCGGGCGGAGCGTATTTTCTGATACAGATTCTTTTCTTGCCAGGCTTTCAGCATGCCGGGTTCACGGCTGGCCAGATTGCC
>CAKKRO010000247.1:7697-8908 GCA_919902625.1 Nitrosomonadaceae bacterium | reverse complement strand
TTCGCTGTCGGAAACCCAATCTGCTTGCCCAATTTATCCCCATCGATGACACGCCCGCTGATGCTATAGGCTCTGCCCAGTAATTTTCTGGCGCTATTCAAATCACCACCGGCAAGCGCTTGCCGGATAGCGGTACTTGAAACACGCTGATCCTCAATGATAACACCGGGCATGACTTCCACGGCAAAACCATTTTCTGTTGCAAATGTTTGCAGCATCGTAAGATCACCGGCGCGCCGTGCGCCAAAACGGAAATCATCGCCCACAAGCAACCAGCGGACAGATAGTTCTTGATTTAGAACGCGCGTAATAAATTCTTCCGGGCTGATTCTTGCAAAATCGTAATTGAAGCGGCATACGTGGACACAATCGACTTCGGATTGGGCCAGTAATTGCAATTTCTCCCGTAGGCTGGTTAGCCGGGTGGGTGCTTGATCCGGGGCGAAAAATTCACGCGGATGAGGCTCGAATGTCATGACACAGGCGGGAAGCCCGAGCCGATGGGCGGCATCTTTCAGACGGCTCAGCATGGCTTGATGGCCTAAATGGACGCCATCAAAATTGCCTATCGTCAGTGCAACCGGAGTCTCAGCGCGTGTGGATGTTCTTCGCCAAGTGTGCATGAGCAGAAACCCTAAAATTGCCAATTTTAGCTTGTTTAAGGCAAGCAGGTCTAGTTTACGCCGTTATTATGCGGATTGATTTAGAATGGCTATTAAGTGCCGGTCAAACCATCCGGTGCAGAATCTGGATTAGAATAGGATAGTTTTCTTCCTTGCCGGTTAATTTGCTATATTTCATCCATTGCCTTTGTTTTTTGCAGCCGTCAAATTGAAGCGCTCATGCCAGTAAAATCAAACGAAAGAAAAGATCAGATCTTGCAAGCTTTGGCTGAGATGCTGGAGCATCCCCGGAAAGTGAAGATTACCACTGCCGCGTTAGCCGCCCGGTTGAAAATTTCAGAATCTTCGCTGTATCGCTGCTTTTCCAGTAAGTCGCAGATGTTCGAGGCTTTGATTGAGTTTATTGAACGTACCTTGTTCGTGTTGATTAACAAGATCTTGCAAGAGGAGAAATGCGGGTCTCAGCAGATTGAGCGTTTGCTGCTGCTATTATTAGGTTTCTCGCAAAAAAATCCGGGCATGACGCGTATTCTGACCGGCGATGCACTGGTTAATGAGAATGAATATTTGCAGTCGCGCATTAATCAG
>CAKKRO010000247.1:0-7597 GCA_919902625.1 Nitrosomonadaceae bacterium | reverse complement strand
AATGCAGCGAAGGGCTTTGTTGCCGCCAGAGCTTCTTTAAATCGATAAGGTTTATTGATCGTCTGCTGATCCGGATATGTGGCAAACCGTGCATGCCGGGTCTTTACGCAGCTTGATTGAACGCCAGTTCATGGTGAGACCATCCAGTAATTGAAGGCGGCCATTCAGATTTTCTCCGATACCCAACAGAATTTTAAGGGTTTCTGCGGCTTGCATGCAGCCGATAATGCCCACCAGGGGGGAGAATACTCCCATTACTGCACAAGGCATGTCTTCATGTTCTTCGTTGATTGGATATAGGCAGTGATAACAGGGACTGCCGGGATGGCGCAAATCAAATACGGAGATTTGACCGTCAAATCGCACAGCAGCACCGGAGATCAAAGGTTTTTTATGAGTGACACAGGCTTGATTGATATGATAACGGGTAGTGAAGTTATCACTGGCATCGACGACGGCATCAACTTCCGCTGCCAATTGGAACAGTTTTGCTTGGTCAGCCTGCTCTTGTATGGCGGTGACATGAACTTCCGGATTAATTCGAACGAGTGATTGCTTTGCCGAAAAAACTTTCGGTAAGCCGATTGAATCGGTGTCATGCATAATTTGACGCTGCAGATTGGTCAGATCAACCTGATCTCCGTCACAGATGATCAGGCTGCCGACTCCGCTGGCGGCGAGGTACATGGCGGCAGGAGAACCCAAGCCGCCGGCACCTACAATTAATACCCGTGATTGATCGAGCTTCTTCTGTCCTGAAATATCAATTTGCGGTAACAGAATATGGCGGCTATACCGAAGTAACTGTTGATCATTCACGATCCTTAAAATCAGCTATCCGTTTCGCCGCTCTTTTTATCGGGCGATGAAGTAATCCCTTTAAAATAATTCATGGCTTGTGTTAACAAAAGATCCTCAGCCGAACCGAATTCGATAGGGGCTTTGTTTTTCTTGTCTTTATTCTTTTTCTCTTTCTTCTTGTTAGCAGGCTTTTCTGCTGTTTTATCGGTATCAACGGCAGCTTTTGTTTCTGCTTTTTTACCATTGGACAGATGGCGATTCAGATCTGCTTCCCGCAAACGCTGATCATCACTTTCTGTTTCATCCAGAATATCGGGGGTAATGCCTTTCGCTTGGATAGATTGGCCATTGGGTGTGTAATATCGCGCGGTCGTCAGCTTGATAGCCGTATTGTTCCCTAATGGCAGTATCGTTTGAACAGATCCTTTGCCAAACGTCTGTGATCCCATCACGATGGAGCGTTTATGATCTTGCAAAGCACCTGCTACAATCTCTGATGCCGAGGCAGAGCCTCCATTGACCAGTGTGATCATCGGTACGGTTTTTACTTCAGAAGGCAATCCTCTTAAGTAGTCCTCATTAGGTCCACGCAGGTAGTATTCCGGATTGGCATGCAACTGCATTTTTGCATCAGCGCTGCGTCCCTCAGTGTAAACAACCAGCGCATTTTCTGGCAGGAATGCTGCTGATACAGCCACCGCGCCATTGAGCAATCCACCGGGATCATTGCGCAGATCCAATATCAGCCCTTTCATGGGTTCAGTGCTTTCGGCAAAAAGGGTTTTGATAGCTTGCGCTAAGTTTTCACCGGTTTGCTCCTGGAATTGGGTGATACGGATATACACATAGCCAGGTTCAATCATTTTTGATTTGACACTCTGAATTTTGATGATGTCGCGCACTAAGTTAAAAACCAATGGCTCTGTTTCACCCTCCCGGACGATAGTGATCTTGATGGCAGTTTTAGGTTTACCGCGCATGAGTTTGATCGCTTCATTGAGCGTCATGCCTTTTACAACGGTATCATCCAGTTTAACAATCAGGTCGCCTGTTTTGATACCGGCTCGAAATGCCGGAGTATCTTCAATAGGCGAGATAACTTTGACTACCCCGTCCTCCATAGTGACCTGAATACCCAGCCCGCCAAATTCACCCTGGGTGCCGATTTGCAGTTCCTTGTACTCATCTTTATCCAGATAAGATGAGTGGGGGTCTAATCCAACCAGCATGCCGTTGATAGCTTCGGTAATCAGTTTTTTGTCTTCTACAGATTCGACATAATCACTTTTGATGCGGCCGAATACTTGAGCGAATGTGCGTAATTCCTCGATAGGAAGCGGATGAATCGCCTCTACATTATCTTTTTTGGCAATAGCAGAGAAATTCAAACTGAGCATCACTCCAGTGATTACACCCATAAGAATTAAACCTGTTTTCTTAACTATGTTACTCATTATGCTATCTCCGCACTGATCGAATTTTTGTAAATGGTTAATACGCTCATTCTATTTTTATCCACGTCAAAGGGTCAAACGGCTTACCTCTGTGACGAAGTTCAAAGTATAAACCTGAATCTGTATTACTGCCGCTATTTCCAACCGTTGCAATCGTATCGCCCCCACGAACAGGGTCACCTACTTGTTTGTGGAGTGTCTCATTATTGCCATAAAGACTCATATAGCCATTTCCATGATCCAGAATCACCAAATGACCGAAACCTCTCAGCCAGTCTGCGAACACAACCCGGCCTGCTGATATGGCTTTAACATCACTGCCATTAGGTGATTGAATAAACAGGCCCTTCCAAGTTACATGCTTACCTGAACGTTGACCACCAAAACTGTTCATAAGTTTCCCCCGCACCGGTAAATTTAATTTGCCTTTGAGCGATGCGAATGAAGCGCCTGCTGTAGAAGCATCCGGGAGTTTATTGTTAATCAGAGTGTTTTTGGATTTTTCTTGAACAAGTAATTTATTGATCGCTTTGATCAGGCTGGCTATACGCTTTTCATCATTCTCGAGTTTATTAATCTCTTGTTGCTGTTGAGTAATTTGATCGGATATTTGCGAAAGCATGATCTGGTGTTTGTTTTTTTCTTGTTCAAGGTTCTTGCGCTGCGTAGCGTATTCATTCTGGATAGCAGAGATTTCATCTTTCTTTTTTTGACTGATCTGGGTCAGAACTTCAATTTTATATTGATTATTCTGAAGATTCTTAATGCTGCCCGAGCGCGCCAGTGAAAATTGCTTGTAGTAATGAATATTACGGGCAATCTGGTTGGGGTCCTGCTGGTTCAACATAAGTCGCAAGTAATCCTGTTGTCCTCCCATATATTGTTGGTAAAGAAGTTTCTCCAGCTGAGTGCGTTCAATATCGATTTCACTTTTAATTTGCTTGTACTGTATTTGTAATTGTTTGAAATCCTCGTTTGCTTGCCGGTCATTTTCAATCAGTTTGGTCAACCGGTGATTAATATTGCCGATGGCGCGTTCAGTTTCCCGCAATGCATCTGATGTGTCCTGTTTTAATGTTTCTTTACTGGCCAGATCTTTTTGTAATGCCTGAATGCGCTCGCGGAGTGCCTTGAGGTTTTCTTGATTGTCCGCGAAGACCGGCAGCGGGCAAAAAAAGGCCAGAAAGCAGAGCAATATGAGCTTTGAGCATTGGGGATAGATAGAATTAAACGTATTGGTGTCCAGATATGCTTTATTCGAAATAATGCATTCGTTAGCATTCATTGATAGGAATCAATTTTAAATGGATCTGCCTTGATTGGCCACAATCTGCATTGCTTCTTCAATATCGGATAGATTTCCCAGGTAATAGTTTTGAATGGGTTTCATATTGTCATCAAGTTCATAAACTAATGGGACGCCGGTAGGTATGTTGCAATTTAGAATCTCGTCATCAGAGATACCATCCAGATACTTAACAAGTGCTCTTAATGAATTACCATGTGCAGCAATGATGACACTTTTACCGGCTTGAACCTGAGGCGCAATAGTCGTGTTCCAGTAGGGTAAGAATCTTGCAACCGTATCTTTGAGGCACTCGGTCAAGGGGATGTCATTATGGGTTAAATGCTTATAACGCGGATCTGTACCTGGATAACGAACATCATCGGCGGTTAAAGCAGGTGGCCTGGTGTCATAGCTGCGCCGCCATATCAAGACTTGGTCGTTACCGTATTTTGCAGCGGTCTCGGCTTTGTTCAATCCTTGTAATGCGCCATAATGCCTTTCATTCAATCGCCAGGTGTGTTGAATTGGAATCCACATCTGATCCATCTCATCCAGGACTATCCATAAAGTACGAATAGCCCGTTTGAGAACGGATGTATAGGCAACATCAAATGCAAACCCATGTTCTCGTAAAAGCTGACCGGCATTTTGAGCTTCTTGCAAACCTTTAGGCGTTAAATCAACGTCTGTCCAGCCAGTGAACCGATTTTCTTTATTCCAGGTACTTTCTCCATGTCGCAGGAGAACAATTTTCTTCATATTAATCTTTTTGTGAAAATGGGAATGGTTATCAAGCGGGTTAAAAACGCTGATATTTTATTATATTTTATATGGGAATGCAGCATCTGACTGATTTTCTGTGCGAATATAATATATACAATATACTTTTTTGTGGAAAATGATGATTCGGTTTGGATTTATATTTCTTTTGTTAAAATGGAGCAGCAGCTATTGAAACTCGAAGATTAATTATTATGCATTTGCAGGCATAATGTTAAGATGTGCAGGTTTGACTGGTGAGTGATGGGAGCCTCGTGATTTTCACGTTTCTGATAAAATTAACATTTAAAGAATTAAAATAAAAATATATGGAATTATCATTATTTCAGGATCATTTTCTTCTTAGATTAGAAAATTTACTCTTTGTCGTTGCAGCAATTATCAGCGGCTTATTGTTATTGTGGCCACTGGTATCACAGAGAGGTGTCAAGGAGATAGATACACTTGTTGCGGTACAATTAATCAATCATCAAGATGCATTGGTGCTGGATGTCCGGGATGATAGCGAGTATGCAGCGGGGCATCTGCCAAACTCAAAGCATGTTCCTTCTGAAAAGATTGAGGAGCGTTGGGTTGAGTTACAAAAATTTAAGGAAAAACCCATCGTAGTCATATATCGCGGCGGTATCCGATCGAATCATGCCAGCTTGGTTCTGAAAAAGAACGGATTTTCTCAGGTATTTAATCTGATGGGCGGTATTGATGCATGGAAGCGTGCAAGTCTGCCTATTGTTAAACGCTAGGGGAAATTGAATGCCGAAGGTGACTATGTACACAACAGGTTTTTGTCCTTATTGCAAGATGGCAGAGAATTTGTTGCGCTCTAAAGGGATTCAGGATATTGAAAAAATCCGTATTGATCTTGAACCTGCGCAACGTACTGAGATGATGGATAAAACAGGTCGCCGTACGGTTCCACAGATTTACATTGGAGAAAGGCATGTGGGTGGTTATGATGATTTGACACAACTTGATCGTGAGGGTGAGTTGACGGCATTGCTGACAACCTGACCGTATGATTGGGATTGATTCAGCTAAAGTTATTGTATTGACCAACTTTTTTATTAAATACTAAACAGAGTAAATATGAGTGAACAATCACAGCCAGTTTTTGCCATAGAAAAAATCTATGTGAGAGATTTATCCTTGGAAATTCCCAATGCACCCAATATCTTTCTGGAAAGAGAGACGCCTGAAATTAATCTGCAACTCGGAACCAAGAGCCAAAGTATTGACGAAGGGTTGTATGAGGTACTGTTAACAGTGACGGTGACGGCTAAGATTAAAGATAAGATGATGTTTTTGGTTGAAGTTCAGCAAGCGGGTATTTTCCGCATTCGTAATCTGCCGGATGGAGAATTGGATCCGGTGCTGGGTATTGGTTGCCCTAATATTCTTTTTCCTTATTTGCGCGAAGTTGTATCGGATATTGTTACGCGAGCCGGCTTCCCGGCTGTCATCCTTAATCCGGTAAATTTTGAAGCGATCTATCATCAAAAAAAATCAGAAATGAATTAGAAGAGAATCGAGAATATAAAGGATAAACCTATCAATGATAAAAAGTCTGTTGATTAAATCATCCTGGTTAAAGAGCAAAATCAGTGTCTTGCTAATGGGCGTCTTGTTGCTGCTTTCAAGTTACGCGGCGGCGGAGATGGAATTTTTTTCGATAGCTGAGAATGCTGCTGTCATGTATGACGCACCATCGCTGAGAGCTGACAAGCTATATGTGGCGAGTCTTTATCTTCCGGTTGAAATTGTGGTCAATGTTGATGGCTGGGCAAAAGTGCGTGACAGTAGCGGTAGTCTTGCGTGGGTTGAAAAGAAAGCGTTGAGTCAACAGCGCTATGTGATTGTGACGGTACCGCTGGCTGATATTTATCAGACAGCTGATATGAGTTCAGAGCTGGTATTTCAAGCCGAAGAAAATATCGTAATGGAATGGCTGGATTCTGATGTGATGGGTTGGGTAAAAGTACGTCATCTTGATGGGCAGATGGGTTATGTCAAAGTCAATCAGGTTTGGGGTTCATGAGAATTGCGGTATTGGGTGCAGGCGCATGGGGTTCAGCATTAGCGATTAGTTTATCGGCACGTCATCAAATCAGTTTGTGGACGAAAGATCCAGATCATGCGGTTGAGATGGATAGTCAGCGAATTAATCAAAGTTTCTTACCGGGTTATTCATTGCCCCGATCTTTGAAAATCACATCAGTACTTAATGAAGCGTTAAACGCAGTAGATCTTGTTTTAATTGTGGTGCCTATTGCAGGTTTACGTGAAACTTTGCGTGCTGTTGCCGCAAGCAAAATCAGAGTGCCTATCCTTTGGGGATGTAAAGGGTTTGAATCAGAAACCTCGTATTTGCCTCATCAAGTGGTCGAAGAAGAATATTCTTCTTCATTATCGTTCTGTGGCGTATTGTCCGGTCCCAGTTTCGCAGAAGAAGTGGCGCAAGGTCTGCCCACTGCTTTGACGCTGGCGTCCAAAGATGCTGATTTTTCCACTAAAATAGCGGCTGAGTTGCATAGCTCAAGGCTGCGTATCTATACCAGCCAGGATGTCATTGGTGTGGAAACAGGGGGCGCGGTAAAGAATGTAATTACCATAGCAGCAGGTATTTCTGACGGTGTTGGGTTTGGACATAATGCACGTGCGGCGCTGATTACACGAGGGCTGATGGAAATCACCCGGTTGGGACTTGGTTTGGGTGGAAGTATGGAAACCTTTATGGGATTGGCTGGAGTTGGTGATCTAATTCTGACGAGTACGGGTGATTTATCGCGAAATAGGCGCGTGGGGTTGATGCTGGCCGAAGGAAAATCATTGAATGATATTTTGAATGAATTGGGGCATGTTGCTGAAGGTGTGCATACAGCACAATCAGTGTTGCAATTAGGTTATCAATTGAATATTGAAATGCCCATCACACAGGCTGTCTGCAGTATCCTTCATGAAGGTGTGTCGGCCCGGAGTGCGGTCGAAGTGTTGTTAAATCGCGAACAGAAAACAGAAATCTATTGATGCAAAATCAGGCAGCAAAACTTCAAGTAGTTTTTACTTTTAGCACACAGTTATTTGTTTTTATGAAATTTTGTAGCTTATGTCAAGGAATTGCCCTTTCTAAATCAGCTAATTGACTAGAAAAAGGATGTAGCCGGCAGGCCTTAATTTGCTTGACCAGGTGCTGGCAGCTTGATATAAGTGCGTTTGCAGTAATTGCTTGTGATTTAATTACCATTAACTTAGAAGGGGAATTATATGAACAAATCCG
>CAKKRO010000246.1 GCA_919902625.1 Nitrosomonadaceae bacterium | reverse complement strand
ATAGGCAGCTTCATCTCGGCAATCGCATGCAGCGTCCCCAGCACACTGGCAGCCCCGCTCATATCATATTTCATCTCATCCATATCAGCAGAAGGTTTGAGAGAAATACCGCCAGTATCAAAGGTTACCCCTTTTCCCACCAAAACAACCGGATTTTCTTTTTTTCCTAACCCTTGGTATTCCAGCACAATCAACTTGGCCGGTTGCTCACTACCTCGCGCTACGGCCAGGAAGGATCCCATACCCAGTTTCTCCATATCTTTCTGCTCTAAGATAGAAACCTTCAGCTTATGGGACTTGGCCATATCTTTAGCCTGCTTGGCAAGATAAGTGGGCGTACAGATATTAGGCGCCAGATTACCCAGATCTTTTGCCAGACTCATGCCATGGGCAATCGCCTGCCCTTGCCGCATGGCTTCTTCACATGTGACCAATTCAGTACGGCTGCCGATGCACAATACCAGTTTCCGTAAATTGCTTTGTTCACTTTCCGGCTTGCTTTTGAGCTGATTAAACCGGTAAGTGCTGTTTGTTGCTGCCATCACGATTTGAGAAACTTTCCATTCACTGGTTCGCTCTTTAAGAGGAAAGTCGGATAAAAAGAGCGTTGCATCGGTAACTGCTGTCTTTTGTAATGTGCTCAACGCAGTATTGATCGCGGCCAGGAATGTTTTTTCCTTAAATTCCTGTTCCTTGCCCAATCCAATCAACAGAATCCGTTTAAACAGCGTATCCGGTACATTATGCAATAACAGCGAGGTATTGGCCTTTCCCTCCATGTCCCCTAGAGCCAGTATATTTTTAATATAGCCTTGAGTTACTTTATCCAGGATTTTTGCTGATTCCGTCAGCTTCCTTGATTCAAAAATACCGACCACCGCACAGGCACCACGTTGTTTTTCCGGGGTTCCCACTTTTATTCCAAAATCCACTTTTAACTCCTTTATCAAGAATTTTCTTTCAAACAATGATTATGTAATCGATCCATGCAATGGGTCATCTTATCGCTTCTTCGCTTTAAATCAAAATAGCTTTATGT
>CAKKRO010000245.1:7551-8609 GCA_919902625.1 Nitrosomonadaceae bacterium | reverse complement strand
TAATCTCTACCACTCGAAGCTGTCTGGCTTCATAGCCTTGTTGCAACAATCCGCTGATTAGAGCAGAAGCCATATTACCGCCGCCAATGAATGTAATATTCATCCTCACCTCATCATTATTAAGTACCAGTTACCGCTGACAACCCGGGCAATAAAAACTGGAACGTTGACCTTGTTTGATTTGCTTAATCACACGATCACACTTTTTACAGGGTTGATCCGCACGTCCATAAACCCAGTATTGTTGCTGAAAATACCCGGGATTCCCATCACTATTAACGAAATCACGCAAACTGCTGCCACCCGCCTCAATTGCCTGCTGCAACGTTTGCTTGATTGCTTGAACCAACCTTTCATAACGCATAACACTTATTCTGCCGGCTGCTATTTTTGGGCTAATGCCTGCATGAAACAAAGCTTCATTTGCATAAATATTACCCACACCGACAACGATATGGCTATTCATTAACGTCTCTTTAATAGTGGCACGGCGTCCTCTGGTTTTCTCAAACAATTGCAGCGCATTGAAATCTACCGTCAAAGGCTCAGGGCCAAGATTCATCAAAAGCGGGTGTTGCAGAATATCCCCTGTATGCCATAACACCGCACCAAAGCGACGTGGATCTCTCAATCTTAGAACAGTTTGATCACTTAAAATCAGATCAAAATGATCGTGTTTTTGCGGCGATTCTATAGATTGCATTATTTTTACAGACAGTATGCGTAAACTTCCCGACATACCCAAATGGAAAATCAAGGTGCCCGCTCCACAATCCAGCAAAAGATACTTGGCCCGCCGCGTCACTGCCTGAATACTTAAACCTGTCAATATCCCGGGCAAATCACCCGGTATAGGCCAGCGCAGACTAGGATTGCGAATGATTACTTCTGTAATGGATTGATTCACCAGATGAGGCGCGATGCCACGCCGGGTTGTCTCAACTTCCGGTAATTCTGGCATCAGTTATCAGGCAATATCTGATTAATTGTAAGCATATATGGATCAATTAGTTGTCTGCCCGTATCAACAGGAAAATGATAACCGATACCTTCATTAA
>CAKKRO010000245.1:0-7451 GCA_919902625.1 Nitrosomonadaceae bacterium | reverse complement strand
ATGGGATGCCAGTAATCCTGGGTTAATCAGGTCACTGGCGCTTACGGGCAATGTAAGCGCATAACGCGGTGAAATCAAATAAACATCATCGCCTGTCGCCACATATTGTTGATGGGTAATCGGTGCAAATCCGCCAAATCCGAAATACTCGTCATTGATATATAACCGCACATTAGGTTGATCCAAGCCAAAACGTTCCAGATCTGTCAACGGAAAACGGTGATGACTGCTAGCCGTCAGAATTCCCAGAATTTCCCTGATCTTTTTCTCGTCAGCATAGGCTTGTACCGGTTCTATCATGCGCCAGCGATTATCCAATTGTTCTAGCACAATCTCTTTTTGCTGCCTAATGATCCGCAAATTCTGCACCGTTTCAACTGAGCGGGATGAAATCGAGTATTCCGGAATATCCTGAGACTGTGGCCTGAAATAAAGAAACACCACCAAGCCGGCTACTGTGGCAAACATAATGAGATTTAGCCGCGCGTGATGAGTCATCATTTATATTTTTCTTCTACGACGCCACCAAATAACAATTCCACTCCCCAGAAACAATAAAGGCAATAGAACAAGAAAACCCACCACTATCAAAGTAAGCTCAGATTCACTTAATACCAGATGGCTATCAAGCGTTGCACGTGGTTGAATCACAATAAGTTCTTCATCCCCTGTCAGCCAATTGACCAGATTGATGCCAAAATCCAGATTACTGCCATTCCCCAGGTAAGTATTTGCAAGAAAATGCCCGCTTCCCACGACAATCACGCGCTGTTCACGGTCCTGGATGTTTCGAGTCAGTGCCGCTGCAATACCGATGGGACCCTCCACATCAGTGTCCTGATCAAAAACAATCTCACCTTGCAGATCACCTGTTTCAACCCAGCCCTGTTGCGCCACTTCAACCAAAGAAACAGCATGCCATTCTTCATTCTCATTGATAGTTATCTGGCGCGAGAATGGAAATACCGTAATATAATCAAATTGATTGGTTATGACATGCTGCCCATAATTAGCGCCCAAAGCAAATGTAATCGGTGCTTTAAGCTGCTCAGCCTGGGGATCGACTACAACACCTGGCGTGAGTGTCAAATGTAATTTTTCCGTCAAGGGTAATAATCCGCGTAACGACTCCTGGTCAACCAGCCATAATAAATTGCCGCCACGATCAATATAATTCAGCAGCTTATCCACCTCCCCTTCCAGCAAATCCGTTTGTGGAGAAGCAATCATCAACATGCTCGCATTCGCGGGAACATCCTGCTCAATCGCAAGATTCAATGGCTGGCTGTTAAAGCCGTTCGCACGTAATTGTCTACCAAACTCTCCCAAATCATAGTTGGCACTCCCATCAAGTCTACGTTCCCCATGACCGCTCAGCGCGATAATCAATTTATCTTCCGCACGTGCAAGCCGCATCAGGACGTTAGAAAATGCTTGTTCGTTGATTACTGTCAGATGCTCGCGTCTCTGATTAAATGTAATGACCATCTCGCCATTAACCTGAACACCCGCTTTCTGTGCCAGTTTAGGCTGCTCAGCCGGATCAATGAATGTCAGAGAAAGATCAGGTTTTGCACGTTGATACAACGCCACAAAATCAGTAATAATTTTACGAATGCCGCCAAATTGCGCATGTTGCTCAGTCGCATAAGCTGTTACTTGTACGGGACCCTGCAATTTCTGCAGTATCTCAATACTGGCTTTACTCAGGCTATTACGTCCATTCTGGCTTACATCCCATTGCTGCCGGGTTTGCGCTGCAAAATAACCAAGCAAACCAACCAACAACAGTAACAAAATGACAAACACACCATTTTGTATCAGATAATGCAAGCGTAATTTTTTATTGAGGACGGTCATTGATAAACCTTTAGTCTACCCATGCAAACGCTCTCCATCCAGGCGGCGAATCGTCAATACCAGGAATGTAACCATAAACAAAACAAAATAGGCGATGCTCAATGTATCAATCAAACCTTGATTAAAATGCCCAAAATGCTTCAATAAAGAAAAATAATGCAACCATCCATCCATTTCACTGGCGGCCAAATCAATCATCCACAGCCCCAACAACACGCCCAAGGCGCCAATCGCAGCAATTACCGGCTGCGCTGTCAAACTGGAAACATAAAGACCCAGTGCGGAAAAACAGGCAGCAACCAGAAACAAACCCAGTGTATTACTCATTAATAAGCCAAAATCCAATGTACCACCCAGTAATAACGAAATGCATAATGTAACAATCAGCCCAATGACAACTGAATAGAAAATCATTAAGCCCAGAAATTTACCGAGCACAATATCCGTCATGGAAACAGGGGCTGAAATCAGCAATGTCAGTGTGTGATTGCGACGCTCTTCGGCCAACAGGCGCATGGATAATAATGGCGTAACCATCAACAATACAATAGCCGCCATTGCAAACACGGGGGAAATAATGATCTCCGTAATTCCGGGTGGATTCTCAATCTGCAGCAGTTGGGGTTGTATCTCCAGGAACGCATCCAACCGGCCCAGAAAAACCCAGGTGAGCACGAGCTGTATCAGCGTCAGTAATATCCAGGCCAACGGAGAAGCAAACAACATGCTCAATTCTTTACGGATAATGGTAGCAATCATCTGAAAGATTCCCGTTCATTCGTTATCATGCGTGAGCTCAGTAAATACAGTTTCCAGATGGGTGCCCTGCTGTTGCAATCCAGCCATAGTTTCATCCAGCACCATCTTACCTTTATGCATAATCTGTACACGGTCACAGACACTCTCGACTTCAGACAATATATGCGTTGAAAGAATCACACTGCTGGAAACTCCCAATTCCCGGATCAGTTTGCGGATTTCACGCATTTGGTTGGGATCAAGGCCTACCGTTGGTTCATCAAGAATAATCACATCCGGATTATGAATGATGGCTTGTGCAATGCCCACACGTTGCTGGAAGCCTTTCGATAATGTACCGATCAAATGCTTGCCTCGATCTTCCAAACCGCAACGCTGTTTAACCTTATTCAACACAGTTGGTATCGCTTGCCTGTCGACACGGTGCAATCTGGCCACAAGCAGTAAATACTCATCGACAGTCAGCTCTCGATAAAGCGGTGGAATCTCGGGCAGAAAACCTAGGTGCGCTTTGGCTTGCTGTGGCTTATCCAATAAATCGATACCGCAAATTTCTATGCTGCCGGTACTGGGCGCAAGATTACCTGTCAGCATGCGCATGGTTGTTGTTTTACCCGCTCCATTCGGTCCGAGCAATCCCAATACCTCACCCCGCTTCAATTGAATGTTAACTTTATGTACTGCTGCATGATCACCATAATTGCGACATAGGTCCTGTGCTGACAAAGTCAAATCTGCTTTTTCATCTGCCATACAAGAATTCCCGGAATTCAAAGGTTTCATAACAAACTTTCTTCATCAATATCCTGATTATGAAATCTCACAGTTAGAATGCGTAGTATACGTCCGAGAGGCCAATAATTCACTGGCTTTGATTTGATCTCGATCATAAGGCACACACAATCCATTTTTAACCTTAAATTTTGTTTAAGCAAAAAATAAATAATTCTCAATTACTTGAACGTGCCAAGTCTTATGTCATTTAATCCAGATTAATATCCCAAATATGTTGCAATTAAACAACATATTGATTTAATAAAAATAAATAAATAAACTGATAATCGAACACATACAGATTTGAAGTAGTAGAATGATAAAGACCTTTAAAACGTAACGACAGCGCGACTCGTCTGATCGTTTAGTTTTATCAGTAACAGAAATTCCAGAATCGTAGTTTTTATTAAAAGGACAACAGCATGAAGAAAATATCAACCAAAAATACCCTTATTGGAATGATTCTTATACCAGCAATGTTTTCTGGTGCTGTTTTGGCACATGAAACAGGCACTGATCATACCCACAATGATACTGTAAAAAAACCAGAAGCTTATGGTGTTGATGATCGTGGCGTAGTTGCACGGAACACAACCGGCCTATGCTGGCGCACTGGCTACTGGACACCAGCCATGGCTATCCATGACTGCGATCCTGATCTAGTCAAAAAACCGGAAGCAGATGATGCGGCAGCAGCCGCTGCAGCAGCCGCAACGGCTGCTACGACAGCACCTGAAAAAATCACATTCTCGGCCGATGCCTTATTTGATTTTGACAGCGCAAAGTTAAAATCCAGCGGCATTCAATCACTAAATGAATTTGCACATGGCATACAAGGTGTTAAGTATGATCTCATCATTGCTGTAGGTTATGCGGATCGCATCGGATCTGAAGACTACAATAAGAAACTTTCAGTTCGTCGTGCTGAGTCAGTCAAAGCACATTTGGTTTCAAGAGGCATAGAACCTGATCGTATCTTTGTTGATGGCAAGGGTGAAGCCAATCCAGTAACAGGAAATAGCTGTGTTGGAGATAAAAAAACCCAGACATTGATTGATTGTCTGTCACCTGATCGTCGCGTTGAGATTGAAGTGGCAGGCACAAGATAAGCAGTTATCTTTGTTATTCAACACATAAAAAGCCCTGCCACAACGCAGGGCTTTTTTTCTGTTTCCATAGCCTATGAGTGATCCAATAGAAATCGATACATTAATCGCAGCGAAATGGATTATTCCCGTTGAACCCGCTGAAATTGTATTGCATCAGCACGCCATCATCATCGATCAAGGCATCATCAAAGATATCCTGCCCCACTCTGAAGCCATACTTCGCTACAAACCCCAGCAAACAATAACACTCAACGATCATGTACTGATTCCGGGGCTGATCAACCTGCATACCCACGCCGCCATGACATTGATGCGTGGACTGGCTGATGATTTACCTTTGATGGAATGGCTTAACAAACACATCTGGCCGATAGAACATCAGCATGTCAATGCACAGTTTGTGTTGGATGGCACTCAACTTGCCTGTGCCGAAATGATAAAGGGCGGCATCACCTGCTTTAATGATATGTATTTCTTCCCGGAATCCTGCGCCGAGGCTGCCATCAACTCAGGAATGCGTGCCGCCATCGGTATGATAGTGATTGATTTCCCGACCGCCTACGCCAGTGACGCTGATGATTATCTGGCCAAAGGATTGGAATTACGTGACAAATATCACCAACACCCATTGTTATCCTTCTGTTTTGCACCGCATGCCCCTTATACCGTCAGTGACAAAACATTCACCACCATCCTGACTTACGCAGAACAGCTTAATACGCCTATCCACACCCATTTGCACGAAACTCAGGATGAAATCCGCATCAATCTGGAAACCAGTGGCATACGCCCCATTGAGCGTATGCATCAATTAGGACTACTCAGTCCGAATTTGATTGCCGTTCACATGGTGCATCTGACAGATCATGAAATTAAGCTCATTCATCAATACGGATGCAATGTTGTACACTGTCCTTCATCGAATATGAAATTGGCCAGCGGTTTTGCACCGATCACATCACTGCTGAAGCAAGGTGTTAATATTGGCCTCGGCACCGATGGTGCAGCCAGTAATAATCGCCTCGATATGTTTGAAGAAATGCGCCAGGCGGCATTACTGGCAAAAGCAACCAGCGGCCGGGCCGATTCCCTGCCAGCGCATCAAGCGCTTAGAATGGCCACCCTGAATGGCGCCAATGCATTGGGATTGGGAGAAATTACCGGTTCGTTAAGCATTGGGAAAGCGGCTGATATCGCTGCGGTCGATTTCTCCAGCCTGAATCTTGCGCCCTGTTATGATCCGATTTCGCATTTGGTATACACCGCAAGTCGAGAACAGGTGAGCCATGTATGGGTAAATGGTAGAATGCTGCTACAGGATAAGGAACTGACGACTCTAAACAAGTTTGAACTGCAATATCGCACAGCCTTGTGGCAGGAACGTATCGCCTCAACATCAAAACAATAAGCACAAAGGAATACAAATGGAAAATGACGGCATTAATGCTGATCCGCTGGAACTCGAAAAATTCAGCCAACTTGCGCACCGCTGGTGGGATCCGAACAGTGAATTCAAGCCATTGCATGAAATCAATCCGTTACGCCTTAATTACATTGATGAACTGGCCGGACTTGCAGGAAAAACAGTGCTGGATGTCGGATGTGGCGGCGGCATTTTATCTGAAGGGATGGCATCCAGGGGGGCCAATGTGACGGGCATTGATCTCAGCGACAAAGCATTGAAAGTGGCCAAGTTACATCTGCTGGAAAGTGGCCATCAGGTTGATTATCGCAAGATCACCGTGGAATCTCTCGCTAAAGAGCAACCGCAGCACTATGATGTCGTCACCTGCATGGAAATGCTCGAACATGTACCCGATCCGATGAGCGTTATCCGCTCATGCGCCCAATTAGCCAAACCCAATGGATGGGTTTTCTTCTCAACCATCAACCGCAATCCAAAAGCGTACCTGTTCGCCATCATTGGTGCTGAATACCTATTAAATCTGTTACCCCGCGGCACCCATGAATACGCCAAATTTATCAAACCATCCGAACTCGCCCGCATGGCACGTAACGCAGGTCTTTTTGATGAAAAATTGATTGGTATGACATACAACCCCATCACCAAAGTCTATGCACTGGAAGACGACTCCAGCGTCAACTACATCATGGCCTATCGCAGCTAACTCAAATATCATCGTTTTAACTTCTGATAAATGATTAAGGCAGTCCTTTTCGACTTTGATGGAACTTTGGCCGATACCGCTCCCGATCTCGGTCACGCCCTGAACAGGCAACGTACCGCACGTGGCCTGACCGCGCTGCCCATTGCACAAATCCGCGCCCAGGCATCAGCCGGTTCGCGCGGACTACTTGGCCTCGGCTTCAATATCAAGCCGGGTGATCATGACTATGAATTCATGCGCGACGAATTTCTTGATTTTTACACCCAACGCCTTTGCCATGACACTTGTTTATTTCCGGGCATTGCCGAACTATTGGATCAACTGGAAATGCGTAATCTGTCCTGGGGTATCGTCACCAACAAACCCGCACGTTTCGCTCATCCATTGATTCAAAAGCTCGGCCTGGATCTGCGTATCGCCTGCGTTATTTGCGGGGATGAAACCACCCATACCAAACCACACCCGGAACCGCTGCTGATCGCCAGTGACAAAATGGCCATCTCCCCCACCGACTGCATCTATCTGGGAGATGACATACGCGATGTCCAGGCCAGTCTGGCTGCCGGTATGCAACCTATTGTAGCCCGCTATGGTTATCTGGGTAATGACCAGCCCCCTGAAACCTGGGGCGCCAAATATCTGATTGACCATCCCAAAGAGTTGCTGGCCTATCTGTAAAGCAACACCCATTAATTCTGTTAGAATAACCAGCTCATAGGACTTGAACTTTTTAGTTTCAACACCATCCTATGCATTACCATAAAGATACCGGGGACGATCTGGTTTCGACGTGGGTTGCAAAGCAGCGCAGGGCATACCG
>CAKKRO010000244.1 GCA_919902625.1 Nitrosomonadaceae bacterium | reverse complement strand
AATGCCACTTCTGATGAGTGGCTATTAGGATTAAAAGCACTTGATGATCAAGTAAGCCATGACAGTATTCTGGATTGGTTCCAGCAACATGCCAATCTGGATGGCTTATCCGATACGGATTATATTCAGACTATCTTTACCCAAACACTGGGACATCAGGCATCGGATAGCGAACTCAATTTCTATCTGAACCGGCTCGAAAATAATCTGATAGATCGCGAATGGCTGGCGGTTGCAGTTGCTGATAGTTCCGAAGCGGCCACCCATCTGGTGGGCAGCGTCATGCTGCAGGAGGGTTGGGTATAGTCGCCGCTAACGGCAAGGAACCACGAATGGACACGAATTTACACGAATAATTACAAAAAAGGCAACTCTGAATAAGCCAGTCTCGTTTATGATTCGACAAACTCACCACGAACGTCAACACCTTACCGCACGTCCTGAGCTTGTCGAAAAACTTAATCAGGATTTCTAAAGCTGGCTTCATTGCATGTTTTGAAATATTAGTGTCCATTTGTGTTCATTCGTGGTTCTGATGGCAAGTCTTCTGTTGTATTATTTGACAGCACATGATCGGGTTGTTGAGCCTTGATACCTGATGCAGTTCTGTTACGCGAATCTTCTGCGGCGGCGATTTCAGCTCGTATTCTCGCAGCAGCAGCGGCAATAGCCTCTTTATCCGCCTGAGAACGCGCAACCAGCGCCTCTTTAGCCATGACTTCAACGGCTTCCCGTGCCGCTGCAGCTTCCAGTGCTTTTGATTCCAAAGCGATGCGCTCCTGCATGGCCACAAGGGCGGCCGATTCTGTTCTGGCTTTTTCCAATGCGATTCTGGTGGCTGTTTTTTCTGCTTCAAGTTGGGATTTGGCTTTGTTTGTGGCGATAATCTTGGCTTGTGCTCTGGTTATCGCTAATCCTGTAATTTTCTGTTCAATTTCAAGACGCTCAGCAGCAGTCTGCTTTGCATCGACTATCGCCTTGGCGCGAATCTCTGCATCTTCCAATAAGCGCCGTTCCAGATCGGCTTTGGTGTTGATTTCTTGTGCAGCGAGCAAATCCATGTGAGTTCTTGCCTCTGCCATAGTTCTTAATCGTATTTCAGCTTCCGTCCTGCTTTTTGCTGTATTCTTCGCAACTATTTCAGCCTCTGCACGTGCTTCGGCTTCTTTAATAGCTTCTTCATCTGCTTGAATGCGCTCCTGATATTCTTTTACCGCGTTGATTTCAGCTTTCTTTCTCTCATTTGCGATGGCTGCCGCCTCTTTTTCAGCATATAAAGCCGTTTCTGCAGCAGTTAATGCATCAGCCTCAATCTGCATTCGCCTGTTAGCCTCTTCAAGCAATTCAGATTCCGCAATAAGGCGGGCTTTGATAGCATCAGCAGCCGCATTTTCTTTCGCCAGAATAGATTCCGCTATTTCTGCCGCAATTTTTTCTGCATCGGCTTTATCTCGTGCCGCGATCGTTGCCTGGGCGTCTAACTCCATTCTTTTCCTAGCCTGTTCGGCTGCTATCGCTTCAGCTTCGGCTTTTTCCATCGCCGCTTGGACAGCAATGGTTTCAACCTTTAATCTGTCTTCCTCCACTTCTTTCGCTCTCTTCTCAGCATCCAGACGCCGGGCAGTTTGCGCCAGAATCTGTGCTTCTATTCGTGAGCGGGTTTGTATTTCTTCGATGGCCTGTTTCTCGGCTTCTTCATTCGCCCTGGCCAAGGCGATGGCTTTCTGCGCTTCCTGAATTTTTGCATTAGCCAGTATCGTTGCTTTTGTTTCTGCTTCAATAGTAGCCAATGCAATCAGGTGAGCTTCCTCTGCCACTCTGACTCTATACGTGGCAGCCTCAGCGGCTTCATTTTCTTTCAATGCAGCCGCATGAGCCTTATCTAGAGCTGTCGCTTCTTGTTCAATGCGTCTCTGCATTTTCTCCACGATTGAAGCTTCTGCTTTAATCTTGGCCTCTAATAAAGCATTCAAGGCTTTCTCAGCTTTAATCTTTTCTTCAGCAAGTTGTCTGGCTTTATTCTCAAGCTCTCGATGGATATTGGCTTCTTTGATTGCAATAGCCTCAGCCCTTGCTCTGGCCCGAATTTGTTCAGTTGTAATAGCCTCAGCCTGAATTCTTGTTTCTGCTGCAATTCTGGCATTGGCTTCAGCCCGTGCTCTCGCTTCAGCCGCCACCCGGGCGATGTTTTCTGCTTCAATCCGTTTCTGTGCCTCCCTGATCGCTCGATCTTCTGCGCCAAGCCGATCATGATAAGCTGTTTCAAATTGCTGTTTAATTCCATGAGCCGATGAAGATTGCTGATCGGGATCAGATGCACCGTCCGGCTGTGATTCATTGACAGACACAGCATTCTCTTTGTCGTGATGAGATTCTGACGACGAAGAAAATTTGCGTAGTGAACTGAATAAACGTGACTTGAATGTCATAAGTTATTAACCAAACCAGCGATTTTTGAGCTGCTAATGTTAATAAATAGCTTTGGATAAATAGGCTATAACTTTAACAGCTTTAGGTAAAATATTTATACTGAAAAAGAAGGGGAATATTGCCTGTTTATGTATCAGAAGCCAAAGATTCACTCTGATTGAGACATTAATCCGGGTCTGCTCTCGCTTCCCCGCTTTGCGCGCTATGATCACTTAAATCCGGCCTGCTAGGAACCTGTCGGACTTAAGCAATCGTCACGAGCCAAGCGGGAGAACGAGTACGGATTTTCTTAATTTTGAGGCGCATAGCTAGACTATGCAAC
>CAKKRO010000243.1 GCA_919902625.1 Nitrosomonadaceae bacterium | reverse complement strand
TGGATTTAAGGCTGGCATGGATGCCATCACAGACACTTGAACTCTCGGTGGTCGGTCAGAATATTTTGAATAAGCAACATCAGGAATACTTTTCACTGGATATATTCAACACGCAAATCCCGCGCAGTGTGTATGGCAGAATAATACTTCGATTTTGATGCCGGATTGATGCTTTGAAGAAAGCATGGCGAGGGCTTGGGCAGATGATTTGCCAGATAAACGGCAAAGTCATCTGCCCAGAGTATTTGGATTTATTTTTTCTTCACAAAATCAACCAGTTTCTGATAGGTAAACAAGTAATCCTGCCCTTGTAAAGGCGTGTGGCATTGTACGCAGTTCAGATCATTGCTTTTCGTAGTACCATCCGGGTTATAAACAGCAAATCCCCAATCACCGGTACGATTTTCTTTTGGAAAAGCGGCATCCCAGTTATCTCTGTTTTCCATGACAGCCACGGCTGCCAGTGAGTCTATCTCAAAGAGGCCGTCACTACCCGGGACGGGCTTGCCATCCGCGTCTTTTTTTGGGGTATAGATTTCCATGATAACGACAGAACCGGAAGCGCTTTTGTTGCCTTGGGTATAACTGGAAATTGCCGTATCGTTGGCATACAGCTTGGCGACCTGGGTCTGATTGGCACGGTTCATGGTGGCATATTTTGTGAAGGTTTTTTCATAACCTTCGGGAAATTTAACATGTTCAGGATCTCCGCCGGCGTAAGCATAGAGCGGTGTTAGGGCAAGTACGGCAGCAATGGTTCTCAAAGTGTATTTCACGTTTTTTCTCCTTCTTGGAATGGTTCTGGATAAAACAGGGTTCAGATGGCTATCATACCGGATTAACCGATGAATATTGATAGGGTATAGTCAATGTCTTTATTTTGCGAGATCAAAAACCAGTGTAATGGACAAATAAATGACCAGCATGGCAAGCGCTAAATGGATGGTAAAACGGACAGGATTTTGTATAACGGCATCCCTGAAGGTTTTATTTTTCCCTTCCCGTTTCAAGCGGGCGTATTCTTCTCTCACTCTGATCATCCGCTCATTTTGATAGGCATCAAGCAGTGACCGCGCCTTTTGGAACTGATGGGCATCCCTGAGCCATATTGCCGGCATTGAAACACCCCAATTACCTGGCGATGTTTCATAAAAATCAATAGCATTATGGGCTAATAATTCACGCACATCATTGGCTTCGTCATCTGAAACACCATTCAGCCTGAATAAAATTTTTGACATTGATAATCTTTACTTATGTTATTTTCTATTGCCGTGAGATTTATATCATAGATTGATGCTATCTTTGCATCGAATCAATTGTCAAGCCATAGAAAATGGTAAAACCAAAAATTACACCTTTACAGGTCAATCGGATCAGATGAAAAAAACCATACTCATTACCGGATGCTCAAGCGGAATTGGCTACTGCGTCGCCAAGGCGCTACATGAACGAGGATATCGTGTGTTTGCCACGGCCAGAAGACGGGAAAGTGTCGAGATGCTACTGGCTGAAGGATTGGAGAGCTTTCGCCTGAATTTAACCGATTCAAACTCGATTCATTTTGCTTTTGAAGAAGTCATGCGCCGTACAGGCGGTGAGCTGTATGCTTTATTTAACAATGGCGCGTATGGCTTACCGGGCGCTGTGGAAGATCTGAGCCGTGATGCCCTGCGCGAACAATTTGAGACCAATGTTTTCGGCTGGCAGGAACTCACTAATCTTGCGATACCGGTAATGCGCCGCCAAGGGTATGGGCGGATTATTCAGAACAGCTCGGTGCTGGGTTTTGTTTCCTTGCCTTTCCGGGGTGCTTATAATGCTTCCAAATATGCCATTGAAGGGCTAAGCGATACGCTACGTCTGGAATTAAGAGGCAGTAATATCCATGTCAGCCTGATTGAACCGGGACCGATTGCCAGTCAGTTTCGCATGAATGCGGTCAAAGCGCTGGCGAAGTATATCGACGTCGATAACAGTTTTCACCGTGAAAGATACCGGGGGGTATTGGAACGTCTCAACAAACAAGGCCCCGCCGTTCCCTTTACATTACCGCCCGAAGCCGTACTTAAACGGGTTATCCATGCGCTGGAAGCAGCCAATCCTCAACCACGCTACTATGTGACATTTCCCACTTATTTGTTTGGTATGCTGAAACGAATTCTGAGCACGCGTGTACTGGATGTGCTGTTGGCCAAATCAGGGAATAATAATT
>CAKKRO010000242.1 GCA_919902625.1 Nitrosomonadaceae bacterium | reverse complement strand
CGATAATATCATCAAGCCCAATCACGGAAACCAGGCGGCTTTCTGCACGAATATAGCTGTTCTTAGTATCAAGAATAAAAGTATCTCCGCTGGTAACATTACCGTCCGCATCCTTGGGTGCAATCCGCCAAAGTGAATCCCAGGATCCCACATCGCTCCAGCCGAATTGTGCGGGCACAACGGCTGCACGATCGGTAACCTGCATGACTGCATAATCAATGGAATCCGAGGGGCAGGCTGTAAAAGCATCTCTGCAGGGGCGAATAAAACCAAGATCTGTTGTTTTTCCCTGCCAGGCTTTGTGAACGGCAGCAAAAATATCCGGCCGGTGACGCTGCAGTTCCTGCAGATAATATTTGGCGGTAAAAACAAACATGCCGCTGTTCCAGGTATAGCCCCCTTCCTGCAGATAAGCTGTGGCGGTTTCCCGATCAGGTTTTTCGCAAAAAGATTGAACCCGATAAGCGGTCAACAAAGTGGGCGTAGCAAACGAGATGGCTTCGCCCACTTTGATATAACCATAACCGGTTTCCGGTGCATGAGGCACCACACCAAAAGTCACAAGATAGCCCTCCTGGGCGATTACTATCGCTGTCTCCACTGCTTGTGCAAAAGAAGTCTGATCATCCACAACATGATCGGCTGGCAAAACAAGCATCATGGCATTTTCATCTATCTGTGCAAGGTGAAATGCAGCAAGTGCAATAGCTGGGGCCGTATTGCGACCGGCTGGCTCAAGGTAAATAGCTTCAGGTTTGATTTTTATGGCTTCACATTGCTCCTGAATCAAAAAGCGATGCTCGGAATTACACACCAAAATAGGCGGCTGCGAGTTCAATAAAGCGGCTGCCCGGGTAAGCGTGGCTTGCAGCATGGTTTCTTTATCAGTGAGTGGTAACAGTTGTTTTGGATAATTGGCACGCGATAATGGCCACAGCCGGGTGCCACTCCCACCGGAAAGGATAACGGGATGAATATTCAGATTCATTTTTTATCAGTTATAAAGAATCCCGCCGCAAGCAGCGGGGTATTTTTCTCAGAACAACGCTAGTAAAAACCACGCATAACATCTTCAATAAAAACACCTAAAAATTACCGGTTAAGCTATTGAGAAATCAACCCCCATCAATTATCCAGAAAAATGTAATGAATGTCCGATTGTATGTCAAACAACAGCAAAGACCATGAAAATATGGGAGTAGATGTATACTATTGATGTCATCCGCAAGTCCCGACTATATAAACAATGTGTTACAGTTATTTTAATTTCTGATTGATTAATTTCTGGATTGCCAATTACTTGGACAAACAGTTCGTTTATGGTGATATCGGCGGCACCAAAACTATTTTACAACTCGATGAAATAAGAGATGGAGCAGTACGCGAACTATTTACAGCGCACTATCACAGCTACGCCTACGCCACTTTCTCCGGCCTGCTCAAAGACTTCCTGAATCAGGCTGGTGCAGCAAAAATTGCCCATTATCCAATTGCAGCGTGTTTTGCTGTAGCGGGGCCTGTCGTTGCACAGCAAGTGAGATTGACCAATCTGCCCTGGAAAATCAATAGCATCGACATTACAAATGAGTTCTCAATTCCTGTTGTTAAGCTCATGAATGATTTTGAGGCTGCTGCATTAGCGATTGAAATACTGTCACCCGATGATCTGGTGACACTCCAAGCGGGAAAAGCACACGCTCAGGCAATGCGCGTCGTACTGGGTGCAGGCACAGGGATGGGTGTGGCATGGCTTACCTGGCTGGAAGACCGTTACTTTCCATTATCGACAGAAGCCGGGCATATGGATTTTGCACCTACCAGCAGATTGCAGATGAGTTTGCTCGAGACACTGCAAAATAAATTTGGCCATGTTTCGATAGAACGTTTGCTATCCGGATCCGGATTAACCCACATTTTCAATTTCCTGCAGATAAACCCGGCCGCATTTCCAGGGTTGGCACGAATAAATCTTGATGAAGACAGCGGCGCCGCCATAACTACGCTTGCACTGACCCATCGACACCCGATCGCAATAAAGGCACTGGACTTATTTGCTGAGATTTATGGCGCTTATGCAGGCAATCTGGCACTTGCAGGATTATGCCGTAATGGCGTGTATATTGCGGGCGGCATCGCGCCAAAAATTATTAATATACTGAATTCAGGCGGCTTCATGCAGGCATTCCGCAACAAGGGGAGATTCTCTGCATTGATGAGTGAAATCCCGGTGCATATCATCACAAACCCAGGAATCAGCTTGCTGGGTGCCAGGCGGGAAGTACATAATCTACTCAATATTCAGAATTAAACTAAAAAATAATTCTCATCAAGGAGAATATCAATGTTTCCAAAGACTGCTTTCACCATTACAGTCAATCCTAAAATACCGCCCCGTCTTAAGCGCCTGGAAGAGTTGGCTAACAACCTGTGGTATAGCTGGGATCGGGCCACACGGACACTTTTTTCCCGCCTTGATCCTCATCTATGGGAAGCGGTAGGACACAACCCCAAGGCATTTCTCAAGCGTGTGGATGAATCCGTGCTGCTGAGAGCAACGGAAGATCGTGTTTTCCTTGCTACCTACAACAGCATTCTGTCCACTTATGACTCCTATCATGATGAATCATCATTACAGGATAGTACCGTGGATTTACACCCACGAGATCAGGTCGCCTATTTCTGTTTCGAATTCGGTTTTCACGAAAGCCTGCCCATTTATTCCGGCGGCCTGGGCATCCTAGCCGGGGATCACTGCAAAGCAGCCAGCGATTTACACTTACCATTCGTGGCGATTGGCTTGCTCTACCGTCAGGGGTATTTTTTTCAAACGATTGATAACCAGGGTAATCAGCAAGTCACCTACACCATTTCAGATTTTGAAGACTTGCCTGTGACACCGGTATTGCATGAGGACGGTTCGAGTGTACACATTGAAGTGGCCCTGCCACAACGTAAGGTTGCGGTAAAAGTATGGCAGGCAAAAATCGGCCACGTCATGCTTTACCTGCTTGATACCGATTTGCCGGAAAATTCTTCTCAAGATCGCTATATCACGCACAACCTTTATGGGGGTGACAAAGTGATGCGAATTGAGCAGGAGATTATTTTGGGCATGGGAGGTGTGCGTGCTTTGCAGGCGCTCGGTGTAAAACCGGCTGTGTGGCATATCAATGAAGGCCATGCCGCTTTTATGATCCTGGAACGTATCCACAATCTGGTGCAGCAAGGGCTTGATTTTGCCAGTGCCCTGGAGAGCGTGGCCGTGAATACGGTATTTACGACGCACACGGCGGTACCCGCCGGGCATGATCATTTCAGCGCGGACATGATGCAAACCTATTTTGACAGTTTCTATCGCAGCCTCAACGTCACACGTGAAGAATTCATGGCACTCGGTCACGTGCCCGGAAACCCCGATTTCAATATGACCGCCTTAGCGATCCATGGCTCACGCACGCACAATGGCGTCAGCAAGATACATGGCGACGTATCATCGAATATTTGCCGGGATTTGTGGCCGCAGATCGAGCCGGAGGAAAATCCGGTCACCTATATCACCAATGGCATCCATGTGCCGACTTTTCTGGCGCAGGAATGGTCTGATCTGTTTGACCGTTATCTCGGTCATGAATGGCGCAATAAAATGTGTGATACCGAATATTGGACACGCATTGATACCATACCGGATCACTTGTTCTGGAGTGTGCGCCAATCGTTAAAATCACAAATGTTTTATGGCATCCGTTCCCGCATCACTGACCAGAACTCGAGAAATCATGGCTCTGAAGCGCATCTTGACCGGCTGCTGAAGTTTGTCGATCCGATCAATCCCAACATCCTGACGTTGGGCTTTGCGCGCCGCTTCGCTACCTATAAACGCGCCACCCTGTTATTTGAAAATCTCGACTGGCTGCGGAAAATCATGTTTGACCAGGAACGCCCCGTGCTGCTGATTTTCGCCGGCAAGGCGCATCCGGCCGATGCGCCGGGGCAAGACTTAATCCGGCGTATCAGTCAAATTGCACGTTTACCTGAATTTGAAGGGCGGCTTTTATTGTTGGAAGGTTACGATTTACGGCTCGCCCGGCGCCTGGTCGCCGGCGTCGATGTCTGGCTTAACAACCCGGTTTATCCGCTGGAAGCAAGCGGCACATCCGGCATGAAAGCCGGCATTAATGGCGCGATCAACCTGAGCGTGCTCGACGGCTGGTGGGGAGAAGGCTATGACGGCAAAAATGGCTGGGCCATCAAACCGGGGCCGGAGGATATGGAAGGAACACTGCGTGACAAGGAAGAAAGCCGGGCGTTGTATGAAATCCTGCAAGACCAGGTGATCCCGCTGTACTACAGCTATGGCAAGCTCGGCTATTCGCCCGGATGGGTGAAAATGGCCAAATATTCCATGATGTCGCTGCTGCCATGCTATAACGCAACCCGCATGGTGGATGAATACGTAAAAAAATTCTATCGCCCGGCCAGCGATAAAGGTACGTTATACGCAAAAAACGATTTTGCCGGTGCAAAAAATATCGCTGCATGGAGAGCCAAAATAAAACAAGCATGGCATGGCGTCACGCTACACCGGTTAGACACCCCCTGTGAACGCATTCACTTCAATGAAGCGCTGAATTTCAAGGTAGCCGCCAAGCTAAACAATCTGACACCGGAGGATGTCGTCATCGAACTGCTGATATGCCGCCAGTTCAAAAAAACCAAATTATGCAATTTCAAGCATTTCAGGTTTGAATTTACAGGTACTCAAGATTCGGACGAACATCTGTTCGAGCTCAAGCTGATCCCGGAATTATGCGGCAAGCAGGAATATTTCATTCGTATTTACCCCTGCCATCCGTTACTGACGCATCCGTTGGAAATGGGTTTGATGGTGTGGCTATAAAGTAGTAAATTCTGTAAGTGATAGAAAAATCATTGGGCAAGCTTTTTCAACCATCATACCTTGCCCTTAAACGGATATCAGGAATGTGTTTATCTACCCGCATCAGTATTGGATGAATCCT
>CAKKRO010000241.1 GCA_919902625.1 Nitrosomonadaceae bacterium | reverse complement strand
TTACGGGCATCGGGCACCATGTGCGCCCTTTCAAGCGGGAGTGTCTTGCCCCGGAAGAACTCAGGTTCATTCAGATTACATAGCATCATCAATGGAATACCGAATAGCAGCGCAACAACGCCGATTAGAAACACAGTACCCACACCGGCAATGGATCCGCTGGAGCCATAAGCGGGATCCATCATGCTCCATGCTTGCAGGATACCCACCGCAATTAAAATAATGGCAGCGATCAAAGGCAGGATTACTTGCGATAGGGTTGTGCGCCAGTGGTTCAATGCGGTGCGATGGAAATAAAATACACAGGATAGTGCCGCGACCGTGTAGTAGGCGCAGATTGCAATACTGACGCTATGGATTGAGTCTTCTAAGATCGATTCGCTGAGCAGGCTCAGTGCGGTGTAAATGATGAGCGTCATCAGGCCGATTGTCCAGGTGGCGAGGTTCGGCGTCTGCGTTGTCTTGTTAACTGAAGAAAATTTGTGCGGGATGGCCCGGTAAGTTGCCATCGCCAGCGCAATACGCGATGCCGGCATGAGCGTTGACATGGTTGCGGAGAAAGCCGAAAGCCCGATGATCAATGCGGCTATCAGCGCTCCTTTGGGTCCCAGCATGTCAGTTGCCAGAACGGGAATACTGGAATCGATATTATCCTTGTAAGTCAAACTCAATGGATCCAGCGTATCAATACCGGCGTATGCTAAAGCGGCAACAGAGAAAATGACATAGGTGATCATCGTAATGGTCATCGCGATGATGCCGCTTTGCCCCGCTTGTTCCGCGCTGCTGTCGGTTTCCTCAGACATGGCCAGTGATGCATCGAATCCCCAGAATATGAACAAAGCGATAAGAAACCCATTCAGGAATGCGCTAAAAGAACTGATTGCAAATGGGTTGAACCATTCCAGCGAAAATGATTGCGCGCTGCTGATCGCTTCTCCTTGCATAATTCGTATGAGTAGAAATGCCGCCAGCACAATAAGTACACTGTACTGCATGAAGGTCAGGATCATGGTGGTGCGTGAAGATTCCTTGGCACCCTGTACTGTCAGAAACGTTGTGCTGAAAATGAACAAGGTGGCGATGCCGTAGTGAAACCATGCGGGTATTTCTGTCAGGTTAAAGATGATTGCTGCCGCATTGACCACGATCTGGGTTGCCGTTACACCTGCCAGCATGCTGGCCAATAACAGCGCCCACCCGCCAAACCAGCCAAATCCCGGTCCAATGGCTTTGGCGCCCCAGGTGAATACCGTGCCGGCATCGGGAGCAGAGGTGGTCAGGTGCTTGTAGGATAGCGCTACGAAGAACATCGGAATCACGGATAGAATGAATACGATCGGCAGTTGATAACCCGTTTGGGAAGCGCCGTAGCCCAATGCCCCGGTTAATGAGTATGCCGGAGCGGTGCATGCCAGACCAATCGTGACAGCAGCCCACCGGGATACGGAACCCTTTTTTAATCCTTTGGCTTTTAGGCCGTGCATCACGGTTTCTTCGTGCATCGAATGCCTCTTGTTTTTCCGGGGTATAGAAAAGGAACTCCTTGTCTGAGCTGGAAAGTAGCAAAGATTGAGAGTGAAGTCAAAAAGACGGCCGATGATCAAAAGCATGGCTACATGGCATGATGATTCGATCCTGCATGAAATGTTAAAAAGTAAATCTGATTTCAAATATACTTTCGTCAGCTCATAGTTCTGAGTCGCGCAGCGTATCAATCACAAGGTTTGAATAACAAGGAGGAACGATGCAACACAATCCAGGATTTCTGAAGTTAGTGGAACAGGCGAAACAGCGGGTAAAGGAATGCAGCGTAGCTGAGGTGCAAGCCCGGCTGGCACGCGGAGAACAATTTCATTTTATCGATGTGCGCGAAGATCATGAATTCTGGATTGATCACGCAGCAGGCGCCCGTCATCTTGGCAAAGGGATCATCGAGCGCGATATCGAAACTGAGATACCCGATAAACAGGTATCCATCGTGCTGTATTGCGGAGGAGGCTATCGTTCTGCTCTGGTGGCGGATACGTTGCAACAAATGGGTTATACCAACGTGATATCCATGGGCGGTGGAATTAAAGCCTGGCGTGATGCGGGCTTTCCTTTGGAGAAGGATAAATCAATTTAATAATGACGTCATGGATTGGGTGGGTTAAATCCTTTGAGGATTTTTTCTGGCAATCCCGGCATAGAGTGATCAATTGGGGCCAACATTAAATGAATTTAATGCCTGCCGGTATCAACCCCACTCAATTGCTCATAGCTTAAGAATGGTCCCTTTCAGAAAATATTGGCGTAGCACAAACGCAACTGCATTAGACTATATGGCAGCTCGCCCCTGCAGGGAAAGAATTTCTTGTCAGTGAATTAACATCGGGGTGTAATAGCGGATATCTTTTAAATCCGCACTGTAATCGCGATTATAGACAAAGGGACTGCCTATCATGACACACATACACGATCAAATTCTGCCTGAAGGTACTCAAATCGGCGTCTATGAAATTAAAGGCGCCTCAAAAATTGACACCTTTGATATCACCTATCGTGCCTGGAATCACCATCTTAAGGAATGGGTGAAAATACAAGAGTATTTTCCTCATGATTTCGCCATTCGCGCCCATGATGGGCTTGGCGTCGAACCCAAATCCGCAAGCGATAAAGAAATTTTTGAATATGGTTTGAAGGCATTTTTGCATCAGGCTGAGATACTCACACAAATCGAACATCCCAATATTGTTAAAGCTGAGAACATCCTGCCATTCAATGGCACGGCATACCTGATTATGGGCGCACAAGAAGGGGTGCCGCTTTCCCGGTTAGTGCAGTCTCAGGCGTCATTTGCCGAAACAGAATTAAAATTTATTCTGGTATCAGTTCTGAATGCGCTGCAGAAAGTGCATGAATCCAAAATTGTGCATGGCGGCATCCAGCCGGCAGCGATTTT
>CAKKRO010000240.1:7563-9109 GCA_919902625.1 Nitrosomonadaceae bacterium | reverse complement strand
GTGGGATGTTCCTTTCTTTGGTCTGGGTTCAAATCCCAGTGTTCTTAATATCTGCCTAACTTCCTTACACGTTAGAGGTGGATGTACTCCGCTCATTCATGCACATAATCTTTTGGAATCAGTGGTAACGGATCTTTAAACAGCACATGCAATCCATCTTCTAAAATACCGATATTGTGCATTAACCTGTAATAATGATAGGTAGCTATCTGTTTAAATGGCGCTTTGCGTGTCAGCAATTGATCAGCATATTTTCTATCTTCTCCAACAAGGGCATCATAAACATATTCGCCAATCATATTGCGCAGCTTATTTCTTGCTTCATCCAATGTGCCGGCTTGTGCCGATAGACACAAATCTATGCAAAATATTTGCCACTGATCTTTATGCTTGTTTGCGTAACAGCGTAATATCAAATCCTTCGGTTTCATGGCGCTTCCCTGATATATCGTTTTATTATTCTATCCTGATATGTATATGACCTCAACGCAATATAGTCATGTATAGAGAACAAAGAAATCTACTGATTTGATCTTTACTGTGTGATTGATTGGGTGCGGCTATCAATCATCAATCAGCAGATGCCCAAAAAAGGCAAAAAAGCATAAATCAGGATATTCCTGATATTTTTAAGGGATTGCTGCATGGTTTGGATCAGTGCGCCGGATATCCCATGACTTTGATGACTTCCCACTTGAAATCATGTACATGCACATCATCGCCGGTTAGCGGCATGGATAGCGCGCCTTTCGTTGCAGGCGGCAGTTCCAGGTTGATTTGATGCACCTTGGGTTCGTGCGACATGTTTGCATGCATGTCCATGTGATGATGGTCATGGATAGGGGTCATGCTGACAATCAATTGGGCCACATGATAATTGTCATTGCCATTGTAGATGGTGCCACTAAAAATCCCCCAGCCAAACCCGGCATCAATTTTCAGTTTCTGAATGGCTTCATCGGGTAATTCGACCAGAGACGGGCTGGCGATAGCGCTTTGCGAGACCATCAGTAATAGCAACAGTGTTTGTGCGCAAATCCGTTTAAATGATTGGGATCGTTTAATCATAAACTGAGTCATTCAATATCCTTTAATGTGAAATGGATTAATCAGAGCATTGGGGTGATGGGTCAGGATTATAAATCCAATCATTGAGTAAGGAACGTGCTGAAGTAATAATTTCTGACGCGGTCATGCCCAGCGGGCCGTGATTGTGTTGCAGCCGGTGATTGGCGGCAGCGCCATGCAGGTACACGGCCAGCAACAGCGCATAATCGGGATTTAAGCGTTGCGCGATCAGTGCGCCGATCATTCCGGCTAACACATCGCCGGTGCCTGCAGTGCTGAGTCCGGGATTGCCGCTGGTGTTCAAATAACGCTTGCCATCCGGGAAGCAGCAAATGCTGCCGGCGCCTTTCAGTACCACGTAGCCATTGAATTGTTGTGCAATCTGACGGGCTGCATTCATACGGTCATTTTGGATGGCAGCGGTATCGGTCTTTAACAGACGGGCGGCTTCAGCGGGGTGGGGCGTCAAAATAGATGC
>CAKKRO010000240.1:4424-7463 GCA_919902625.1 Nitrosomonadaceae bacterium | reverse complement strand
GAACGGCCAGCGAGCAATGCTGCGCCGACCATGCCGGTGGAACCGCCCAGAATGGCGAGATTGCCGAAAGAACCTTTATGACTGTTGGCAGGGCGGGGAGGCGGTAACAAGGATTGTGCCAGCCGTTGATTGAGCAGCCAGGTCTGTGGCACGGGTGGTGAGATGACCTGGACATCAAGATCGCGCAGCAGAATGGTGCCGCAGCATTCTGGCCCGAAGTTTGTGAACAGGCCGGGTTTTAATCCGATAAAGGTCACGGTGATGGCGGCGCGTATCGCCCCTCCATAGATGCAGCCATTATCACTGCCCAGCCCGGATGGAATATCCAGTGCCAGGATAGGAGTATTGAGTGGATTGACGGTATCAATCCACTCCAGATAATTCCCTCCGATGGGACGATTCATGGATTGATCCAGGCCGATGCCAAACAGACCGTCAATCACAACATCCCAGTTTTGCTCGCCGGGTATGTCTGGCGATAGTTCGCCGCCGCTATTCAACCAGGCCTGCATCGCTTGCCGGGCATCCGGCGGAATCCGGTCGCAGTCGCCGGTAAACACCACAGTGACCGCATTGCCCCATTCCTTCAGGTAACGCGCCACAACGAAGGCGTCGCCGCCGTTATTGCCCGGCCCGGCCAGCACCAATACATGGCTGTAAGTGTTTTTAAGCAACCGGTCGCGGGCTATTTGCGCCGCTGCCAGCCCTGCCTTTTCCATTAAATGGGGAGGATCGGGCAGCGCCGCCGCCTGGCGTTCGATTTCACGGATTTCAGCGGTCAGGAAAACGGGATCAGCAATTGTCATGTTGTTCAGTATCATCGGATGATCAACGATAAGTATATCTTCTCGTGTAAAATTGCAATCTTTAAATCACTGCTTGATATCCCCTCATGCTCCAATTTTGTGGTGGACGTGCGCTTTCCCCGTTTCGTCTGGAAAAATTACTCAAAGAGACTAAAACGCTTGATCTGCCGGTCGCGGCGGTTCATACGGAATACTGGCATTTTTGTTCCGTGAAACGAATCCTGCAAGATGATGAACTGAACGCACTCAAAAAGCTATTAAACCATGATCTGGCTCAGGAAAATACCCAGTATACCGGCGGCGAATTCTTTTTAGTATTGCCGCGCCCGGGCACTATTTCCCCCTGGTCCAGTAAAGCGACGGATATTGCGCATCACTGTGGATTGACTGCTGTCGAACGCATTGAACGAGGCACTGCTTATTATATCGAATGTCATGCCCGGCTTTCTGCAGAGGATAAAGCAAGTCTCGGTGCATTCATCCATGATCGCATGACGGAAGCCGTTTTTGAATCATTCGATGATGCCGCCAGGTTATTTCAGCATTTTGAGCCGAAGCCCCTGAACACCATTGATGTGATGCAGGGGGGTATCGAAGCGCTATGGCAGGCCAATCAAACCATGGGATTGGCATTATCGGCGGATGAAATTGAATACCTGGCGCATCATTTCAGGCAGGCCGCACGCAATCCGACCGATGTTGAATTGATGATGTTCGCCCAGGCCAATTCCGAGCATTGCCGCCATAAAATATTCAATGCGGACTGGATTGTGGACGGGCAATCACAGGATAAATCCCTGTTTGCGATGATACGCAACACGCATCAGGTGCATCCGCAAGGCACTATTGTGGCTTATGCGGATAATTCCAGCATCATTGAAGGCGCGGAGATCGCCCGGTTTTATCCGGGCGGCCGGCAGGTTTATGGCTATGCCCAGGAACCCACGCATTTGCTGATGAAAGTGGAAACGCATAATCATCCCACCGCCATTTCACCTTTTCCCGGCGCGGCCACCGGTGTGGGGGGCGAAATCCGCGATGAAGGCGCAACGGGCCGTGGCGCCAAACCCAAAGCCGGATTATCCGGTTTTTCGGTGTCCAATCTGAACATTCCCGATGCTATTCAACCGTGGGAATACGCTGCATCAAATTCTGCGGATGCTCATGAGATCTATGGCAAGCCTGCGCGCATTGCCTCGGCCTTGCAGATCATGCTGGAAGGTCCCATTGGCGGTGCGGCGTTTAATAATGAATTCGGGCGGCCCAATCTGGCAGGTTATTTCCGTACTTTCGAGGAACGGGTCGCCGGGGAGATGCGCGGTTATCACAAGCCGATCATGCTGGCGGGCGGCATGGGACAGATTTCAGCGTTGCATGTGCACAAGGAAAAATTTCCCCCCGGCGCCTTGCTGATTCAACTGGGTGGCCCCGGCATGTTGATTGGATTGGGCGGCGGCGCCGCTTCCAGCATGGATACCGGCGCCAACAGGGAAGCCTTGGATTTTGATTCGGTGCAACGCGGTAATCCTGAAATGGAACGGCGCGCGCAGGAAGTGATTGATCGTTGCTGGCAGTTGGAGAGAACCGGTGCGGGCAATCCGATTTTATTCATTCATGATGTCGGTGCGGGTGGCTTATCCAATGCGTTCCCGGAACTGGTGCATGATTCAGGCCGGGGCGGGCGCTTTGATTTACGCGCTATCCCTTCCGAGGAATCCAGCATGTCGCCGATGCAAGTCTGGAGCAACGAAGCGCAGGAACGCTATGTACTGGCCATCAAGCCGGAATCGCTGGCGTTGTTCCAAAGTATCTGCGAACGCGAGCGCTGTCCGTTCTCCGTCGTGGGCGAAGCCACTGACGATGAACAACTCATTGTGATGGATCAGGAATCGGAAACCCCTCCGGTGGATATGGCGTTGTCCGTATTGCTGGGCAAACCGCCCAAGATGACACGCAATGTAGTGCACAGCGACAGAATATTGCCTGTGTTCGATCCGTCCGATATTGATTTGACCGAAGCGGCCTACCGGGTTTTGCGCTTGCCTTCGGTGGCCGATAAAACCTTTCTGATCACGATTGGCGACCGCAGTGTCGGCGGCATGACCGCACGCGATCAGATGGTCGGCCCGTGGCAGATTCCGGTGGCCGATGTGGCCGTGACCAGCATGGGTTATCAAACTTATCTGGGCGAAGCATTTGCCATCGGGGAACGCACGCCGCTGGCATTGATTGA
>CAKKRO010000240.1:2490-4324 GCA_919902625.1 Nitrosomonadaceae bacterium | reverse complement strand
CCGCAATTGCGTACCGATTGCGGTGAAACCGAATTGATCCTGATCGATCTGGGACAGGGGCAGAACCGGCTCGGTGGTTCGGCGCTGGCGCAAGTATATAAGCAAGTGGGCAATGTTGCGCCCAACATCGATGGCGAAGCCGGTGCGGGGAGACTCAAGGCATTATTTGCCGCAGTGCAGCGATTGAATGAGGAAAACAGGATATTAGCCTATCATGACCGTTCCGACGGCGGGCTGCTCGTTACGCTGTGCGAAATGGCTTTTGCCGGACATACCGGGTTAACCATTAATCTGGATCAATTATGTTTTGATGCCTCTATTAACGATATCGACGGATCTGAATTACGGCCCGAGCAATTGAGTGGAAGATTCCTGGAACGGCTGTTCGCGGTGTTGTTCAACGAGGAATTGGGCGTTGTTCTGCAAATCGAAACTGCGCAGCATCATGCAGTCATGCAGGTGCTGACACAAGCAGGATTACGCGATCTCTGCTTTGTCATCGGCGGGCTTAATTCAAGCGATGAAATCCGTTTGATGCGCAATAACAAGCCGGTGCTGGCGGAGAAGCGGGTTGATTTGCAGCGCGCCTGGTCGGAAACCACCTGGCGGATGCAAAAGCTGCGCGACAATCCCGCCTGCGCCCAGCAGGAATATGACCGCATTCTGGATACCGCCGACCCCGGTCTTCAGGTTGCGCTGCGTTTTGATGCGAACGATGATATTGCCGCGCCGTATATCCAGACCGGCGCGCGTCCCAGCATGGCGATCTTGCGTGAACAGGGTGTCAACGGGCATGTGGAAATGGCGGCTGCGTTTGACCGGGCAGGTTTTGCCGCAATTGATGTGCATATGAGCGATATCATCGCGGGGCGCGTCTCGTTGAAGGATTTTAAGGGCCTTGCCGCATGCGGCGGTTTTTCCTATGGCGATGTGTTGGGCGCGGGCGAAGGCTGGGCCAAGTCCATTCTGTTTAATTCCCGCGCACGGCATGAATTTGAAGCTTTTTTCCAGCGGAGTGATACCTTCGCGCTGGGCGTGTGCAATGGCTGCCAGATGATGAGCAATCTCCACGAAATCATTCCCGGCGCCGAGCATTGGCCTCGTTTCAAGCGCAATCTGTCCGAACAGTTTGAAGCGCGTTTTGTCATGGTGGAGATACCGCAAAGCCCATCGTTATTTTTTGACGGCATGGCCGGCAGCCGCATGCCGATCACCGTGGCGCATGGTGAAGGCCGGGTGGAGTTTTCCTCTGCTCAACATGAAAAAAATACCGCGCTGGTGACGTTGCGTTTTGTCGATAATCATGGACAAATCACTGAAAACTATCCTTATAATCCTAATGGCTCGTTACAGGGAATTACCGGATTGACCACGCCGGATGGGCGTTTTAATGTGCTGATGCCCCATCCAGAGCGTGTATTCCGGGTTGCGCAACATTCATGGTATCCATTGAAGTCAAGGCTGGAATCCTCTGAGGATGGCCCCTGGATGCGGCTGTTCAGAAATGCGCGCAAGTGGGTTGGATAATTCGCTCGTAATATCAATCATCCTGAGTATCAATTGACTGGTTAAAAGAATAATCAAAAATGAAAAATCCTGGAATAAATCGTTTCAATAGCATTTTGAGTCTGATTGTATTGCTGCTCAGCCTGGGTGGGGGTAGCGCGTGGGCGGAAATCAAACCGGCCAGAAAACCGGTACACAATAATTGTGTGGCACTGGGGAGTTGGGTTATTCCAGGCTCTGGCCAAACCACGCAGCAGGATGTGATCACACGCGCCGCGCAAGCATCGGTGGTGCTACTGGGCGAGACCCATGTCAATGCGGATCATCA
>CAKKRO010000240.1:0-2390 GCA_919902625.1 Nitrosomonadaceae bacterium | reverse complement strand
ATGCGGGCTTTGAATATTGAATCGAGTCTGCGGCGTCAGGTGGCTGAAAAGGGATTCTATGGTGTTCCGGTGGAAGAGCGGGAAGGGCTGACGCGCCCTGCCGAGCCGAGCCAGGCTTATCTGGATTATTTGTTGCCGATTTATAAGCAGCACGATCGCAAAGACAAGACAAAAGGGGAAATTAATCAGGATGATCCTGATTTCAGACGCTTTATTGCCGGACAACAATTGTGGGATCGCGCCATGGCGCAGATACTGCAGCAAGCCTTGATGGAGTCCGCAGGCCCGGAAAAGCCGCTGGTGGTCGGTGTCATGGGCGCAGGCCATGTGCTGCATGGTTTTGGCGTTACCCATCAATTACATGACTTGGGAGTCAAGCATGTCACGGCTTTATTGCCCTGGGATAACAATAAATCGTGTCAACAGTTAGTCAAAGGGGTGGCAGACGCCGTGTTTGGTGTGTTGCCTCATATCTCCGATCCTTTTCAACCACAGTTCCAGCGCCTGGGCATTCGCTATGAAATCGGCAGGGGCGGCGCCGTGGTGCTGCAAGTCGAGAAAAACAGCATTGCCGCCGCCGCCCAGTTGCAGGATTCCGACGTGATTCTTGAAATGGCCGGTGTACCCGTTAAAAGCCTGGAAGACGTGATTACGATCGTAAAGCGTCAGGCGCCGGGAACGTGGCTGCCATTAAAGATCAGAAGGGACGATCAGGAAATGCAAATCATTGCCAAATTTCCAGCATTGAGGCATTAATCCATATTTTTTGAAACCATGACAGGCCAAACATTTTTCAGAAATCTTGTGTTTCTTGTATTAACCGGTTTCATCGCGCAGGCTGCTTTTGCAACGCCTGTTAAAAGTAACGAGGTTGATTACGACATCACCGTAAGGATCGACCCAGTCACCCGGTCGATCGAAGGCAAGAGCATCATTACGGTCAAAAGACCCAGGGAGCTGAATCTGGTGCTGGGCGCATCCTTTGAAGTGACCCAGGCGCTGTTGGACAGTTTTGCGTTAGGTGCGGGCCGTAAAGACGCTCATCAGTCGTATTCCTGGCACATACCGTTTGCTTTTGCCCAGCAGCACCAGCTTGAGATTCATTGGCGGGGCAGGTTGGCGCCACTGGATACCTCATTGGATCACCAGCAAACATTGGGCAGGCCCATTGCTGTGAGCGGCGAAACGGGTACTTTCCTGCCCGATGCCTCCGGTTGGTACCCGCGCATTGTGAATGAATTGGCGCGTTATAAAGTCAAATTGGAATTGCCATCCGGTCAACGCGGCCTGGTGGCAGGCCGCTTGATTGAAGAAAGTGAATCAGAGCAGGGCTACCGGGCTTCTTTTGATTTTCCTTTTCCGGCTGAGGGCATTGATTTGATGGCCGGGCCGTATGTGATTGATACGCAGACCTACCCAAACATCAAGCATCGGCCTATTCAACTGCGCACTTACTTTCATCCGCAAATCAGCAATTTGTCGCGTGACTATCTGGACGCCGTGCAGCGTTATCTGAAACTGTATGAGGCATGGATCGGCGAGTATCCGTACACCGGATTCAGCATCGTATCCAGCCCCACGCCGACCGGCTTCGGCATGCCGACATTGACCTATCTCGGCATCAACGTGCTGCAACTGCCATTTATCCGCGATACCTCGCTCGGCCATGAAGTGCTGCATAACTGGTGGGGGAATGGGGTTTATCCGGATTACACGAGCGGCAACTGGTCGGAAGGATTGACCACTTTCATGGCTGACTACGCCTATAAAGAACAGGAGAGCAGCGAAGCCGCGCGTGAAATGCGCCTGGGCTGGTTGCGTGATTTTGCCGCATTGCAGCCGGGGCAGGATGCACCGCTCACAGCTTTTACCTCGCGCACCCATAGCGCATCCAAAATTGTCGGCTATAACAAAGCGGCGATGCTCTTCTTCATGCTGCGGGATCATCTGGGGGAAACGGTTTTTAATCTCGGCATCCAGGGATTATGGAGCGTGCAACGCTTTAAAGTCACCTCCTGGCAGCATGTGCAGAAAATGTTCGAGATGATTTCAGGGCAAAATCTGCAACCGTTTTTCACCCAGTGGCTGGAGCGAACCGGTGCGCCGGCCATCACCATTAGCGCGGCGAAAAGCACCCCGGCTGATTCAGGCCATGATTTAACGATGACACTGAAACAATCCGCGCCGGCGTATCAGTTGCGGGTTCCTGTTGCCATTCAGAGCCAGCGAGGCACGGAAATTCGACTGCTCGACTTGCAGCAGGAGCAACAGACTTTCACGCTGACATTGCCGGATAAACCCTTGTCGGTTTCACTCGACCCGGATTTGCATTTGTTCCGTCAATTGACGCCGGGCGAGGCGCCGCCGATCCTGCGCGAAGTGATGGTCAA
>CAKKRO010000239.1 GCA_919902625.1 Nitrosomonadaceae bacterium | reverse complement strand
TAATCTGCTTTAATTTGCCCAATGACAGCAAAACCCCTTGCGCATGCGGCAAAGCGCCGCCCGATAACCCGGTGCCCGCGCCGCGTGCCACCACCGGTGTTTGGGTGGCATGACAAAGTTGCAGCACCTTGATGATTTGTTCTTCCGTTCGCGGCAACACAACCACCAGCGGCAATTGCCGGTAAGCCGACAAACCGTCGCATTCATACGGCTTCAGATCCTCGGTTTCATGCAACACCGATTCGGTAGGCAAAAAAGACCGTAGATTGTTGACGAGTTCCTGAGGAGACATGAATTATTCCGGATGCTTCTGAATTTCGTGATTGGCTAGCTTTTCCAGCATTTTGACAATGGCTGAATTATCCCATTTCGCGCCGCCGTGCGCGAGACACGCCGTATACAATTCATGCGCAGTGGCTGTATTGGGCAGGCTGACACCCAAAGCGGAGGCGCTGGCTAACGCAATATCCAGATCCTTTTGCTGTAATTCAATGCGAAATCCGGGTTCAAAGCGACGGTTAATCATGCGCTCCCCATGCACTTCCAGCACGCGCGAAGCCGCAAAACCGCCCATCAAGGCTTGGCGCACTTTTTCCGGATCGGCACCCGCTTTGGATACAAACAATAATGCCTCACCCACCGCTTCAATCGTCAATGACACAATAATCTGATTGGCAATCTTGCAGATTTGCCCCGCCCCATTTTCACCGACTCGCGTGACATGCTTCCCCATCAATTCGAAAATGGGCTTAACCTTTTCAAACACGGCTGCGCTCGCACCCGCCATAATCGTCAACGTGGCATTCTGCGCTCCCACATCCCCGCCCGAAACCGGCGCATCGACATAATCACAACCCAATTGATTAAACCGTGCGGCAAATTTGCGTGTTTCCAGCGGCGAGATGGAACTCATATCCACAATCATTTTGACCGGATCAGCATTGGGTTCCAAACCCTCGACAACGCCATTTTCCCCAAACAAAACCTTCTCCACATCCGGCGTATCCGGCAACATGGTGATAATAATATCCGCATGCTGCGCCACCACTCTGGGCGAAGAAAAAGCCCGGCCGCCCAGCGCCACCAAATCCGCAGGCACCCCGCTGCGCGAGTGCAGAAACAAACTATGCCCGCCCTTGATCAAATGCTCCGCCATGGGCTTACCCATGATACCCAGACCGAT
>CAKKRO010000238.1:21840-36673 GCA_919902625.1 Nitrosomonadaceae bacterium | reverse complement strand
TTTAAACGAAATGCGCAAATCAAAAAAGAGTATCCACTTTTTTGACAATACCGGTAAAATTATGGATATTTTATAAAATATTGGCTTTGATTCAGATCAATCAAGGCATTGAAATGTCATTCCTTATATTTGGAAAATATTTTGCCGACAGATACTTCATCATGTAATCACCTTGATATTTCACACATAAGAGCAAGTTGCTCAACGTGCAGTTTGCGTGAGCTTTGCCTGCCAGTTGGTCTTAATGAGCATGAAGTGCAAGTTCTTGGCGATGTGGTAAGTCATAAACGCAGGATTCAGCGGGGTGGATATCTGCATCGCACAGGTTTGAAGTTTCAATCACTATTTGCGATCCGTAGCGGATTCTTAAAGACATGCGTGCTTGAAGAAGATGGGCGACAGCAAGTGACCGGGTTTCATATGACGGGAGAGCTGTTGGGTTTGGATGCTATTAGCACAGAGGTACATACTTGCGATGCGGTTGCTCTTGAAGATAGCGAAGTATGCGAGATTCCTTTTGAGAAGCTGGAAGAGATTAGCCGTGTTATTCCGTCGCTTATGCATCATTTTCATAAGATCATGAGTCGTGAAATAGTGCGGGATCATGGTGTTATGTTGTTACTGGGCAGCATGAAGGCAGAAGAACGCTTGGCAACTTTTCTGCTCAATCTGTCGCGTCGTTTTTTGATGCGCGGTTATTCCGAGTCCGATTTTTATTTACGCATGACCCGCGAGGAGATTGGTAGTTATCTTGGTCTTAAGCTGGAAACCGTCAGCCGTGCTTTCTCTAAGCTGCAGGATGAGAACATTATTACTGTTGATAATAAGCATATACAAATCAATGACATTGCTCGCTTAAGAATGAAAATAGGAAACACATCTTGTGTTACATAGCGTAAACACTGATGATATTCGAGCTGGAAAATTTTTTGTTACCTCAGAGCAGTTCCCCGTCATAGCGTAAACATCATTCACATCATCTTTATTTTGAGTCATGTTGGCTTGAGTAAGTATTGGAAAATGCTATAATATAAAGATAATTTGATTTCTGTCTGCTATAAGACATTCATGATGCGTGGTATACGAGTCAAATTAAATTCACACATTCGCTAATACAAAGAAGGTGCTTTCCATATCGGGAATGGCCGTGGCGGATGGAGGCTCAATCCTAAAGGAGAACTTATGTCAGTAACTATGCGGCAAATGCTGGAAGCTGGTGTTCATTTTGGACACCAAACACGCTTCTGGAATCCAAAAATGGCCCCGTACATCTTTGGCCATCGTAATAAAATCCATATTATCAATCTTGAAAATACCCTGGTGATGTATGAAGAGGCCATGAAATATGTGCGTCAATTATCAGCGAACAAGGGCGTCATCTTATTTGTGGGCACTAAGCGGCAGGCGCGCGATATCGTACGTGAAGAAGCGGCGCGATGTGGATCTCCCTATGTGGACCAACGTTGGCTGGGTGGAATGTTAACCAATTTTAAAACCATCAAACAGTCGATCAAGCGTTTGCAAGATATGGAAATAATGGTTCAAGACGGAACTTTGGACAAGCTGGTAAAAAAAGAAGCGCTTGATCTTCAACGGGAACTGGACAAGCTCAATAGTAGTTTGGGTGGTATTAAGGACATGAAAGGTTTGCCGGACGCTTTATTTGTAATAGATGTCGGATATCAGAAGGGTGCTGTTACAGAGGCCAGAAAGCTTGGTATTCCGGTGATTGGTGTGGTCGATACCAACCATAATCCAGATGGCTTGCAGTACATTATTCCAGGAAACGATGATTCAAGCCGGGCAATACGCTTGTATGCTCGTGGTGTTGCTGATGCCGTTCTGGAAGGACGTAATCAGGCTATTCAGGAAATCGTTGAAATGAGTAGCGCAGAAACCGAATAAAACAAGGAGATTGCCCTTTGTATCGGCATTCTGACAGTTAGACTGGATATGTAAGTGTAGTTCTCTTTTCTAAGAGACTTGTCGCAATAATATTTAGGATTGGTATCGGATTTGAGGCACTACTTGTTCTCACTTAATCCTGCCGGGAATTAATTGTGCGATAAGTAATTCTTATCCTGATGATCACCTATATCCCATTCATAAACTATTTTGTATCTGGAGTAAATATGGCGGATATTACCGCGAGCATGGTAAAAGAATTGCGTGAGATGACGGGGCTTGGCATGATGGAATGCAAAAAAGCCTTAACAGAAACTGACGGTGATATGAAAGCGGCAGAAGATCTATTGAGAATTAAAAGCGGCGCCAAAGCGAGCAAGGCTGCCGGCCGGATCGCAGCCGAAGGCGTAATTGGTGCATATATTTCAGCAGACGGCCGATGTGGCGCTCTGGTCGAGGTTAATTGTGAAACAGATTTTGTTGCCAAGAATGAGGATTTTATAAATTTTGCAAGGAATCTGGCCGAACTCATCGCAACAAAAAATCTGACTGACATTGCCGCGCTCAGTGATACATCACTCCCTTGCGGTGATGCGGTCGAAGCAGTCCGTAAGGCATTGATCATGAAATTAGGCGAGAACATCAGTATCCGCCGTTGCGCCCGCTATGCAACACAAGGTCGGTTGGCGTCTTATCTTCATGGAACCAGAATCGGTGTCATGGTGGATTATGCGGGTGGCGATGAAATCTTAGGTAAGGATCTGGCTATGCATATTGCAGCCAGTAAACCAATGTGCGTGTCTAAAGAGCAGGTGTCTGCAGAGGTGCTGGAACATGAGCGCCAGATTTTTACTGCCCAGGCAGCCGAAAGCGGTAAGCCGGCAAATATTATTGAAAAAATGGTGGATGGACGTATTGCAAAATATCTTGCTGAAATAACATTATTGGGTCAACCCTTTGTTAAAGACCCAGAGCAAACGGTAGAGAAATTGTTGGCAAAGAAATCGGCTAAAGTGAGTGATTTTACAATGTTTGTCGTGGGCGAAGGGATAGAAAAGAAATCCGAGAATTTTGCTGAAGAAGTAAAAGCGCAGATGGGACAAGTGAAATAGGACGAGTGATCATAATTTTCAAATTTACCATCAATGACTGCCGCTATCTATAAACGTATTTTACTAAAACTATCGGGCGAAGCCCTGATGGGTGAAGACAAGTATGGTATTAATCATACGGTAATGGGAAGAATCGTTACTGAGATTGAAGAAATCAGTCAGCTGGGTGTTGAGATCGCCATTGTTGTTGGCGGCGGTAATATTTTTCGTGGTATGAAATCAGCTAATGACGGTCTTGAGCGCGTTACCGCAGATTATATGGGTATGCTGGCCACAGTGATGAATGCATTGGCCTTGCAGGATGCCATGAAGCAGGTTGGATTGGTGCCGCGCATACAATCTGCTTTACGTATTGAGCAAGTAGTGGAGCCCTATATTCGCGGACGGGCGATGCGTTACCTGAAAGACGGCAGAGTGGTGATTTTTGCAGCGGGAACCGGCAATCCATTTTTCACGACAGACACTGCAGCTGCTTTACGTGGTATGGAAATGAATGTAGATATCATGCTTAAAGCGACTAAGGTGGATGGTATCTATACCAATGATCCGCAAATTGATCCAGGAGCGACTCGTTTTCATAAATTGTCTTTTGATGAAGCTATTAGCAGGAATTTACAGGTGATGGATGCAACTGCGCTGACATTATGCCGTGACCAGAAGTTGCCGCTGAATGTATTTAGCATTTTCAAGGCGGGAGCGCTTAAACGTATAATAACGGGAGAAGATGAAGGAACCTTGGTAACAATCTGATCCAGATTATTTGGAGTCTCTCGAGACAAAGATACAGAAGGGATAATATTATGATTGCCGATGTAAAAAGATCTGCTGAACAGAAAATGCAAAAAAGCCTGGATGCATTGAAAGTAGATTTAAGTAAGGTCAGAAGTGGACGGGCTCATACTGGTTTGTTGGATCATGTCGTGGTTGATTATTATGGTGCACCCACGCCCATTAACCAAGTGGCTAATATTAATCTGATTGATGCGCGGACTATTGGCGTTATTCCTTGGGAGAAAAAAATGGCCAATGCCATTGAAAAGGCAATTCGTGAATCGGATCTGGGTTTAAATCCAATGCCGGTAGGTGAGACCATTCGTGTACCTATGCCGGCACTCACTGAAGAGCGGCGTCGTGATCTTATTAAAGTGGTCAAACATGAAGCGGAAACTGTACGTGTTGCAATGCGCAATATTCGCAGGGATGCAAATGCACACCTAAAAGAATTATTAAAATCTAAAGAAATATCCGAAGATGATGAGCGCCGTGGTCAGGATGAGATTCAGAAGCTGACCGATCGTTATATCACCGAGATAGATAAAGTTTTACAAGTTAAGGAAGCCGAACTGATGGCTGTTTGATATGCATCAAGGCCAGAGTTCAACCCTAGAGATACCTGAAACAGGTTTGATACCCAAACATATCGCTATTATCATGGATGGTAATGGGCGATGGGCCCGGAATCGCTATATGCCACGCATGGCTGGACATAAGCAAGGAGTTGAAACAGTTCGTGGTGTTATAAAAGCTTGCATAGAACGCGGGGTTACCTATCTTACTTTATTTGCATTTAGTAGTGAAAACTGGCGTCGGCCTACGGATGAAATTTCTTTCCTGATGCAACTTTTTATGGGTGCGTTGGAACAGGAAATAGTTAAACTGCACGAAAATGGCATTCGATTTAAAGTCATTGGTGATTTATCGAAGTTTGAACCTAAGATAATAGAATTCATCCATAATGGCGAGCAATTAACTGCCAAAAATACACGTCTAACGTTTACTATTGCGGCCAATTACGGGGGGCGATGGGATATCATGCAGGCTATGCGTAAAATGATGGCGCAATCGACCGAACCGCCGCTTAATTTTGAAGAAGAAAATTTGGCGCAACATCTTTCCATGAACTATGCTCCCGAGCCGGATTTATTCATTCGTACGGGCGGAGAGTGTCGAGTCAGTAATTTTTTGTTGTGGCAACTGGCTTATACTGAATTATACTTTACCAGTACATTATGGCCTGATTTTGACGAACACGAACTTGAGTTAGCTATTCAATCTTATCAGCAGCGGGAACGCCGGTTTGGCCGTACCAGCGAGCAACTCCAGGTAGCGATATCAGCCGAAGGATAAGAAGATTATTTTACATGCTTAAAGCTCGCATCCTCACCGCAATTGTCGTTTTGCCTTTATTTCTATCAGCGCTATTTTATTTGCAAGACATTTTCTGGGCTGCTTTTTTACTTGCGCTGACAGTGATCGGCTCACGTGAATGGAGTCGCTTGTCTCAATTCTCAGTTAAAGACACAATTCTTTTTATGCTGCTCACAACACTGGTGGGTGGAGAATTATTGTTTTTATTGAGTGAATCTGTAAAAGTCAATGTTTACTCATTGGATCTTATGTGGATATATATTTTGTCGGTTGTTTTTTGGATAGTGGGCGTACCATTATATCTAAAGCAGTTTTATACTATTAAAAGCCCATTTATTTGGATGTTGATCGGCTGGTTATTATTGTTATCAACCTGTCTCGCTCTATATCAATTGCGTGCTATCAGTCCATTACTTTTACTGGGTCTGATGGCGACTATCTGGATTTCAGATACCGCTGCTTATTTTACCGGACGAGCCTTCGGTAAGCACAAACTTGCGTACACTATCAGTCCGAACAAAACATGGGAAGGTGTGGCGGGTGCTTTAATGGCGGTATTAATATATGGATTGGCTTGGGATTTTTGGGTAACTGAAGAGACTTTAACACCCACATTGGTGCCATTGCTGATAGTTATGGCTATATTGGGTATAGTGGGAGATCTGTACGAATCACTGATAAAGCGTCATGCGGGTGTTAAGGATAGTGGTCGTATTTTGCCGGGTCACGGTGGAATATTGGACCGAATTGATGCTTTAATCTCTACATTGCCATTTGCCATTCTGGCATTACTCATTTTCTATTCACCTTCTTTATGAAAACTGTTCGTCAAATAACCATACTCGGTTCTACCGGCAGTATTGGGGAGAGCACGCTGGATGTCATCGCACGCCACCCTGATCGCTTTCGGGTTGCTGCACTGACTGCCCATAAAAATGTTGAAAAAATGCTGTTGCAATGTCAGCGCTTCCGGCCATGTTATGCGGTAATGCTGGATACAGAAAGTGCTGAACAATTGGCGAAAGCAATACAAGTCGCCGGGATAGATACTGAAGTATTATCGGGTATTGAATCATTAGAAAAAGTAGCATCGCTTCCAGAAGTGAATACTGTAATGGCCGCAATTGTCGGCGCTGCAGGTATTCGGCCAACGTTTGCAGCAGCCCGGACAGGGAAACTCGTATTGTTGGCCAATAAGGAAACTCTGGTTATGGCTGGGCGGATTTTTATGGATCTGGTTAAACAGCATAGTGCCACACTGTTGCCCATTGATAGCGAGCATAATGCGATTTACCAATCATTGCCCCATCGTTTTAATGGAGATTTGGCGGCCGTTGGAGTTAGCCGGATATTACTCACTGCTTCGGGTGGCCCATTTCGATGTTCACCTTTAGCCTCATTGGAAAAAGTGACCCCTGAACAGGCTTGTGCGCACCCAAACTGGGATATGGGGCAGAAGATTTCAGTTGATTCAGCTACCATGATGAATAAAGGGTTAGAAGTGATTGAGGCGCATTGGTTGTTTGATGCGGCGCCTGACAAAATTCAGGTGGTGATCCATCCACAAAGCGTCATTCATTCTATGGTCGCCTATATCGATGGTTCGGTTATAGCGCAACTGGGTAATCCTGATATGCGTACTCCTATTGCACATGCCATGGGTTATCCTGACAGGATTGAAAGCGGGGTATCGGCTTTAGATATGTTTAAGGTTGCCCATCTTGATTTTGAACAACCGGATTTTGAAAGATTCCCATGCTTGAGGTTAGCTTATCAGGCGCTTGGTGCGGGTGGGAATATGCCTGCGGTACTCAATGCAGCCAATGAAATAGCGGTAGAGTCATTTCTTAAGAGACGCATGTCATTTACAGCAATCCCAACGATGATTGCGCATGTCATGCAAACAGTAAAACAGGAAGAAATAACCACGCTGGATGATGTGCTTAGAACAGATAGGCTGGCTCGTGATGTAGCGCTGGAGTGGTTAGAAAGTCTGCATTAAAGTGCATTTTAAACCTGCTAATGTATTACTAAGATTTGATCTTTTTATTGACAGTATTTTGCGTTTATTCGATGAATCAATGAAACAATAAGTATTTGTGTGGTCAGACTCTGCTGATTTGCTTATTTTTTATACAATGTTTCCATATGACAATAACTTATACAATCATTTCATTCATTATTGCCTTAGGCATACTGATCACATTTCATGAGCTTGGCCATTATTTAGTTGCCCGCTGGAATGGCGTGAAAGTATTGCGATTCTGTATTGGTTTTGGTCAGCCTATTTTTTGCAAGCGTTGGGGGAAAGACCAGACAGAATGGGTGATCGCAGCGATCCCATTAGGTGGTTATGTCAAGATGTTGGATGAGAACGAAGGCAAAGTGGAGCCAGAAGATTTGCCTCGCTCATTTAGCCGTCAACCGGTGGCGCGCCGTTTTGCTATTGTGGCAGCCGGCCCCATTGCCAATTTCTTATTGGCGATAGTCTTGTACTGGCTTTTATTTATTCTGGGTGTTCATGGAATGAAACCGGTGCTTGGTCCGGTTGAGCCAGCTACACCTGCTGCATATGCAAAATTTGAAGCAGGCGAGACCATTGTCAGTATCGAAAATGAATCCGTTGCCAGTTGGCAGGATGCTCGCTGGACTTTGTTAAGATATGCCATTGATCAGTCAGCAAACGTAAAAGTACAAACCATTAACAAAAATGGAGAAATCAATTGGCGGCAATTAGATTTAAGTCATATTGACCCGGATAAGCTGAATGAGAATTTTCTGGGAATGGTTGGGTTAAGCAGCCATCAACCGATTGTGAAACCAGTTATTGCCCAAGTGCTGGCTGATGGCGCTGGCTACCATGCCGGTTTATTGGCGGGTGATGAAATTTTAGCCGTCAATGATACTGAAATTCAGACCTGGATGGATTTTGTTCAGGAAATACGCACAAATCCTGATCGCGCTCTGGAGTTGGCGATTCTACGCAGCCATCAGATCATTACTCTAGATATTACACCAGAGACAACGACTGAAAATGGTAAGCAGATAGGTAAGATTGGGATAGTACCTGTCGTCAATCAAGCTGAGTTTGAAGAATTACTGGTTACGGTAAGTTATCCACCCGGTAAAGCCATTCAAAAAGCCATCGAGAAGACTTGGGAGACGACAATTCTGACATTACAAATGTTATCCAAAATGATTATGGGCGATGTATCATTGAAAAATGTAAGCGGGCCGATATCAATCGCTGACTATGCGGGCCAATCTGCGCAGATGGGGTTAGTGTCCTATCTGGCATTTCTTGCTTTGATCAGCGTTAGTATAGGTGTTCTGAATTTATTACCGATTCCAATTTTAGACGGTGGGCATTTAATGTATTATCTCATTGAAATGATTAAAGGAACCCCACTCTCTGACAAGGTGATGTTGATTGGTCAGAAGATTGGACTGGCCATGCTGTTTACACTCATGACTTTTGCCATATATAACGATATTAATCGGCTTATCACTGGCTAAATAATGAGATTCAGGTATTTCGCCGCGCTTGTTGGTTTTTTCTGCACTTTTTCCTCCTGGGCCAGTGACGCTTTCATAGTTAAAGATATTCGTGTTGAAGGGATACAGCGTACTGAAGCTGGAACTGTATTCAGTTATCTTCCTGTGAAAGTAGGCGATACGCTTGATGAGGAAAAAGCGACAGAGGCTATCAAAGCGCTCTATGCAACCGGTTTCTTTAAAGATGTCAGATTAAAATCTGAAGACGGTGTTTTGATCGTACAAGTCGATGAGCGCCCTGCCATTGCGCAGATCAGTGTTAATGGCGCCAAAGAGTTTGAGAAAGATAAGCTGATTGAAGGTTTAAAACAGGCTGGCATATCGGAGTCCCGGATTTTCAGCCGGTCACTTTTGGAAAGGGCGGAGCTGGAACTAAAACGGCAATATATCAGCCGGGGAAAATACTCCGTTAAAATCACAACAACCACAACACCATTGGAGCGCAATCGTGTTGCCATTAATTTTGATATTAATGAAGGCCGAACCGCCAGAATTAAAAGAATAAATTTTGTAGGCAATGAAAATTTTAAAGATAGTGAGTTGCGCGGCACATTAGTCCTCAGAACGCCAGGTTTATTAACCTGGTTTACCAAGAATGATCAATATTCAAAACAGAAATTATCGGCCGATCTGGAAACACTGCGTTCCTATTATTTGGATCGAGGTTATCTGGAATTTAATGTTGAATCCACTCAAGTATCCATAACCCCCGACTTGCGTGATATCTATATCACAATCAATATTACTGAGGGAGCCCAATATACCGTCTCCGATATCAAAGTAGCGGGGGATACGATAATACCGGAAGAAGAGATACGTAAACTGATCTTGCTTAAGACGGGAGAAGTCTTTGCCCGCCAGAAATTGACCGAATCCATTAAATTAATTACCGATCGTTTAGGCGATGATGGTTATGCATTTGCCAATATCAATGCTAATCCTGAGATAGATCATGAAAACCGGCAAGCCGGATTCACTTTTTTTATTGATCCGGGCCGGCGCGTATATGTGCGGAGAATCGATATTGAGGGTAATGACCGCACCCGTGATGAAGTAATACGCCGGGAATTCCGTCAAATGGAAGGAGCCTGGCATTCCACTAAGAATATTAATCTTTCCAGGCAGCGCGTTGATAGATTATTTTTCTTTAACAGTGTCAATGTTGAAACACCTGCTGTACCCAATAAAACGGATCAGGTCGATATTAAAGTCAAGGTAGAAGAGAGACCTACCGGGGCTATTATGTTTGGCGCAGGTTATTCTGACCGTCAGGGCATCATTCTGAATGGCTCAATTTCTCAGAATAATATTTTCGGTACCGGCAATTTTTTTAGCCTCGATGTGAATACAGGGGCGATCAATAAAACCTATGCGGCATCATTTACCAATCCCTATTTTACAGTTAACGGGATCAGTCTTGGGTTTGATGCCTACAAACGTGATCTGGATACACGGCCTTTATCCAGGGTGGGTACCTTTAAAACTGAAACCGTCGGCGTGGGTGTGCGGTTAGGTATACCGATTGCAGAATTTGATATAGTGTCTGTGGGACTGGCAGCTGAGAACACCGTGTTGGGCGTTTTTAATGACAGTCCGCAACGTAACAAAGATTTTGTGACCGAATTTGGAAAATCGACCAATAACTTTCCATTGACACTCAGTTGGGCGCGAGATTTGCGGGATAGCGCTATTTGGACAACCTCCGGAACGACGCACCGGTTGTTTGGTGAAGTCAGTGTGCCCGGTGGGGATTTGGATTATTATAAAGTCAGCTACCATCAGAAATGGTACTACCCCATTTCCGATAACCTGACGCTCATGTTGAATGGTGAGTTTGGATACGGTGATGGCTATACAGGACGCTCACTGCCCTTTTTCAAGAACTTCTTTGCAGGGGGTAATAATTCAGTGAGAGGTTATGATCTGAATTCTTTGGGTCCTCGTGATGATAGAAATCTTTCACTAGGCGGCAGCAAGCGCGTAGTGGGTAATGTAGAACTACTCTTTCCGGTTCCATTTATGAAAGAAGATCGATCGATCCGGTTAAGCGCATTCCTGGATGGGGGTACGGTATTTGCCAGGAATATTGATTTTAATTTAATGCGTTATTCGGCGGGTGTGGCTGTCACCTGGATGTCTCCGATGGGGCCGCTGAAAGTCAGTCTTGCGGAGCCATTAAATGACCAGCCTGTTGATAGATTGCAAGCATTCCAGTTTATGTTTGGACAACAATTCTGAGTTTAAGTGAGATCCTGTCAGGTGATTAAATTGAAACGAATAAGTCCAAGGTGGTGCAATCTGGTCATGGGTTTAATGGTCATTGTTTTCACCAGCGGATTTTTTGTTGTTTTTGCAGACGGCCTAAAAATTGGTGTTGTCAATACAGAGAAGATTTTGCGCGAATCTTTACCGGCGGTACAAGCACAAAAGAAAATCGAGCAAGAGTTTGTGCCGCGTGATGAAGATATCAAGAAAATGGCTGTACAAGCTAAAATATTACAAGACAGGCTTGAGAAAGACGGCATTACCATGGAGGATACCGAGCGACGCAGCCTGGAAAGGAATCTGGCCAATCTGAGCCGTGAGTATCAGCGTGCGCAAAGGCAACTGCGGGAAGATTTGAGTGTGCGTCAGAATGAAGAATATAGTGTTATTCTGGAACGCACCAATGGAGCCATCAGCAAAATTGCTGAAACAGAAGGATATGATCTGATATTGCAACTTCAGGATTCCGTGTACAGGAGTCAACGTATTGATATTACAGATAAGGTTATCAGAGCATTGGATAATGAGTAGCTCGCAATTTAGCTGAATCTATTCATGAACCATCAAATTAAGGTAAATCTTGAGTTAAAAGGAAAATGGAATGAGTGCCATGAATATCCACGAAATCTTAAAATACCTGCCACATCGTTATCCCCTCTTGCTGGTGGATAAAGTAATTTCTTATGAGGCCGGTAAGGATATCGTTGCGTTAAAAAATGTATCCATCAATGAACCATTCTTTTCAGGGCATTTCCCGCATTATCCTGTTATGCCGGGGGTTCTGATCGTTGAGGCTTTGGCTCAGGCAGCGGCTATCCTGACCCTCAGAACAGAAGATACAATCAGTAAGGATGATACGGTTTATTATTTTGTAGGAATCGATGGCGTCCGCTTTAAAAAACCGGTAATGGCCGGCGATCAATTAATTCTCAAGGTAGCCATAGAGCGGCAAATAAAAGGGTTATGGAAATATTCTGCCCGTGCTGAAGTGGAGGGGCAACTGGTAACGGAAGCAACGCTGATGTGTACTGCAAGAAATGTAAACAGTTAAACGATCTATCCGAGCCATTCCTGTTGATTGTGTCACGGCTAGTGGGGAAAACAGAATGGATATTGTTTATGCAAATGGATTGATTGGTGGTGTAGATGAAGCTGGAAGGGGGCCGCTGGCTGGACCGGTTTTTGCAGCGTGTGTTGTGCTGGATGTCGCTTATAGAATAGATGGATTGGCTGACTCCAAAACACTGAGTGAAAAAAAACGTAATGAGCTTACTATCATTATCAAAAAACATGCCAAAGCATGGGCGATCGCTTCTGCTTCGGTACTGGAAATTGATCAGTTAAACATCCTGCAAGCCAGTTTACTGGCCATGAAGCGAGCTGTAGAAAGCTTGCCTTTTACCCCTGACATCGTGTTTGTCGATGGCAATCAGAATCCACGCTTGAAATGCCCGGCACGTACCGTCATTAGAGGCGATAGCTTAATACCTGAAATATCGGCAGCTTCTATTTTGGCGAAAACAGCGCGTGATGCGGAAATGCTAAGATTGCATCAGCATTTTCCAGTATATGGATTTGATCAACACAAAGGGTACCCAACCAAAAATCATTTGGCTGCATTGCATCGGCATGGGGTAAGCGAGATACACCGGCAAAGCTTTGCACCCATAAGCGCATTGAAATCTAATGGAAAGCTGCTATAAGTATTGATAATTATCAGATTTATGTTTTATCTCAGAGCGCGGAAAAGAACTAATTCTTAGATATAATGGCCTAAATTCAATTGGCCTCCAGCATTCAATGATGATCCTGATTGTTATGAATATTTTAATTTTTGATTTTACTAAATAAGGATAAACCTACTATGCGTATCGAAAAAAATACCGTGGTTTCACTCAACTATGAATTGTCAGATTCCACAGGCAATATTCTGGAGAAAACAGATACACCGATTAGTTATTTACATGGTGGTTACGGGGGTATTTTTCCTATGGTTGAAGAGGCGCTCCATGAAATGGAGATTGGTCATTTCTGTTCAGTTTCTATGGAGCCAGAGAATACTTTCGGTGAATATGATAGCGAATTGATCCGGGTGGAACCGCGCGACTCTTTTCCTGCTAACGTAGCCATTGGCATGCAATTTGAAGGGGGTGCAGAAGGTTCGGAGGATGTCATGATCTACACAGTGACAGATGTTGCTGACGATACCGTCGTTGTCGATGGAAATCATCCTTTTGCAGGCATGACATTGAATTTTTCCTGCACGGTGACCGCCGTTCGCCCAGCCACACCAGAAGAAATCTCCCATCAGCATGTGCATGGTGCACATGGCCATGAACACTAATGCCGTATTGATTTTGTTGCTGGATAAAAGGGCTATTTTTTGTCCGTATCAATAGCCTTTTTTAATAAATAGAGTTGTTCCAAAGCCTGCCTGGGACTGAGTTCATCGGGCGAAAGGTTTTGCAATAGTGCAATCACTGGATGTTCCTGCGGGATATCTTCTTCCGGTTCGGGAGGGGAAGAAGAAAACAAATCCAGTTGAGGTTTTTTCTTGATACTTTCCTGTTCCAGTTTAATCAGGTATTTTCTGGCCAGCTTGATGACCGGTTCAGGAACTCCCGCCAGTGCGGCAACTTGCAGGCCATAACTCTGACTGGCTGGACCGCCGGTAACTTTATGCAGAAAGACTATGCGGTGCTTATATTCCACTGCATCCAGGTGCACATTCTGGAGTTGCTTAAACTCTTCGGCCAGTTTTGTTAATTCAAAGTAATGCGTCGCGAAAAGTGTGAAACTCCGGTTCTTATTCAGTAGATGCCGGGCGATCGCAAAAGCCAAAGCCAAACCATCAAAAGTAGAAGTACCGCGCCCGACTTCATCCATCAGCACCAGGCTATGTGCGGTGGCGTTATGCAGTATATTGGCTGTCTCCGTCATTTCCACCATAAACGTAGAGCGTCCGCTGGCGAGATCATCGCTCGCGCCAATACGGGTAAAGATCTGATCCAGCATACTCATACATACTTTTTTCGCAGGCACATAACTACCGCAATGAGCCATCAGGGCAATGAGTGCGATTTGTCGCATGTAAGTTGATTTTCCACCCATGTTGGGGCCGGTAATCATCAGCATCTGCGGTTTGCCGGTAGAGTCAGCGCCTAACAGAATATCGTTAGGAACAAAACTCTCCACTTGATTTTCCACCACGGGATGGCGGCCCGTATTAATTTCAAAAACAGCCTCAGCGGATAAATTTGGAGCGGCATAGTTAAGCGTTTGCGCCCGTTCTGCAAAGGTACACAAGACATCTATTTCAGCAACGCTTGCAGCCATTTTCCGGAGCGGGTGGATGTATTTTAAGAGCGCTTCCAGCAGGGCGTCGTACAAATATTTTTCCCGTGCCAACGCGCGATCCTGTGCGGATAGTGCTTTATCTTCGAAAGCCTTCAGTTCCGGCGTGATGTAACGTTCGGCGCTTTTTAATGTTTGTCTGCGCCGGTAATCATCGGGAATTTTTTCGCTGTGTGCATGCGTGACTTCAATATAGAAACCATGCACGCGATTATATTCCACTTTAAGATTGGGAATGCCGGTGCGTTCTTTTTCACGGACTTCCAACTGCAGCAAGAACTCGCCACAGTTGTTTTGCAGCGCGCGCAATTCATCCAGTTCAGCATCATAGCCATTGGCAATCACGTTGCCTTCGCGCAGCACTACGCCAGGTTCCTTCAGCAAGGATTTGCTCAGTAAATCAGCAAGCGCAGGTTCAAGCTGCATTGCCTGAGTCAATTGACTGATTCTCTCGCTGGAACAATTTGCAATGGCGTAAATGACCTCGGGCAGCA
>CAKKRO010000238.1:15998-21740 GCA_919902625.1 Nitrosomonadaceae bacterium | reverse complement strand
GTGTATTCCAATAAAGCGCCAGCCGCACAGATTGCGGTGGATAAATCCTCACAACCAAAACCGGAAAGATCCTGCGTTTCAAATTGCCGGGTAAGATGACTGGTTGCGCTATCAATGTCAAATTGCCACAAGGGCAAACGCTTTAATGCCCAATATTTACCTTGTATTTCAGGTAATGTGAGCGATTCCGGCAAAAGAATTTCTGACGGTTGCAAGCGTTCCAGTTCGCTGATCAGATTGTTACGGGATGTTTCCATCACGCGTAATTGTCCCGCCGCCAGATTCAACCAGGCCAGCCCCAGGGTAGATTCATGAATGAACAAAGCCAGCAAAATACAATCGCGCTTATCCTCCAGCAACGCAGCATCAGTCAACGTGCCGGGTGTGATGATGCGCGTGACCTTACGTGCGACAGGCCCCTTGCTGGTAGCCGGATCACCCACCTGCTCGCAGATGGCAATGGATTCCCCCGACTTGACCAGTTTTGCCAGATACTGTTCAGCAGCATGATAAGGCACCCCTGCCATTTTAATGGGCTCTCCGGCGGAAGCGCCGCGTTGTGTTAAAGTAATTCCCAGCAGTTTCGCCGCTTTCTCCGCATCCTCAAAAAACAGCTCATAAAAATCACCCATTCGATAAAACATCAGCATGTCAGGGTGCTGTGACTTGATGCGCAAGTATTGCTGCATCATCGGGGTGTGCGGGTCTTTTTGTGCTTTCATCTTTTCTACAGAAGGTTATTCTTGCATTGGGGAAACTGAAGTGGCTTATATTAGTCGTTGATTATGGTATAAATTTCTCTATCATTCAGTAGCTGGGCATTATCTGGTCGATGTGGGATCTACATTGCCCAACGTTCTGTGATAACTTCACTTGAGATGAATGTGGCCTTCGTTAATTTGCTCATAAATGGTATAAGGTAAAGCGATCGTATCCAATACCGCTGATAGCGCTAGATCAACGAACATCAGTTGTGGCGCTGATCCCAGCCACAACGATGTATGCGACGGTTTCCCGCGCAGAATGCAAATATCGTAAGAAACCCCGCTATAAACGCGAGGCATCATTTCACAGGATGTTTTTACTTGATTGAGATTGCGCCGTGCAACCGAATCTCCCCTGACGACTGTATTGACAGTCCCGCATCCCAATAGAGAGACAGCGATAGAACAAACGAGCGCATTTTTAAATTTATGCGTCATTCTGTTTGGAAACATTGATTCGTTCCTTAGCGATAATCTTCAGACCAGGAGCTTGCCGGACTTAAAGCTGATCGACTGCGCAAATGAAAAAAGCGGTTCATATCACTCCGGTTCTTCAAAATAAATTGTATTCTGCTTCTTGAAGGGCTGCATGCAATGAAATTCAATCAATAATTCTTCAAATAGTGTAGTAACGTTATTACGCGATCTCGTAGAATTTTTGTCCGTGATACACCTCTGGAAATGACATATGAGTTCCCAAAATTTTGCATGGTCCAGTTATTTTCGATAAACAGGAATTCAGCATTCCGGAATTGAAGCCATTGTTTTTGTGAGGCGATCAGAATTTTCTTGTTTTGATTGTCAAGGTGTTTCATCAGTGTCGAATAAGCTTGATTCAGTTCATGATCGAGGAAGTTTTCATAATCGGAGTAAGCGCGATGGGTATCAGCGGTATCGCCTCCCTGATTTTGTACGTTAATCTCAAATTTTTGTGCACGCACTTCAAATTTCGCAACAAAGTCCGGGGCATCCGGATTGTCTATGGCAAAACAGGGCAAACCAGACAAAGCCAGAAATAGGAATAATATAAAAGTTATCGGCATTAATTTGCGGGGTGGGTCACATCACCATCTTTCATAAATGTTTTTTGAATAAATATTCCATTCGCATTGCCTTCTATTGGTCAAGCCATTCATGATTTTACCTTGCGACTTATTCCATGCTTTCCAGGCTGCTTCAAGATTATCAAAGGGTGTTTGGGTGTCCGGGTCATTGACCAATTTAACCAGCGAGGAATTCTGAAAAGATTGGGGACCAATATTGTAAGCCAGTATAACAAGAGCGTCGAACTTGTTCGGCTCTAATGGAGCCGCTATGCTGGCGGATACGAGCTTGACGAATGGCGCGAGATCCTGCTGGAATAAGTTGTTAGCAGCGGTTTCAGTGATGCCATTCTTATAAGTGCTCCATTCGGCTTGATTGATCAAGTGGCCATAGCCGATGGTTGCTCCCGTAGTCCAAACTTTGGTTTCCTTGCCAGTCTGGTCGTCATAAGGTATTAAGCGAAGTGTTTCAACATCTCTTAATAATTTCAATCCTTTTTCACTTATTTGGTATTGAGCCATATCAGTACTCCTTTTAAGATATTAATTATCTTCACAGATACAGATTTTGCCGGATCAGATTGATGTAATAAGCCTATCAGGGTTTGCATGGATTTTGTATTTTGGAATCCTCTATCCAGAGAAATGGATATACCTAAACAGGTAGTTAAGCAATACTTCCTTGAGATCTTTGGATGTTTTAAAAAGTATGCTGCTTCCAAAGTATTCAAAATGACAAGTTTATTGTTTTCCTGTATTTTTATACAATTTTTTTGTATAAAAATAACCTTAGGGGTAACATTCCGGTATTGCGTGTTTTAATTATAGGAACTGTCCGGGAGAATGACCGTTTTGAAACGTATAGGAAAGGAAGGATTTTTTGTTCTTGTTGTGCTGTTGTTGCTCCCGCTGGTGAGCACGGTACAGGCGAATCCCCGCTATGCCTCTATCGTGATTGACGTGGATACAAACAAAGTTCTTCACGAATCCAATGCCGACGCCAGCCGTTATCCGGCTTCTCTGACCAAGATGATGACGCTTTACATGCTGTTTGAAGCGATAGAGCAACGTAAGATGACATTGGATACCCCGATGAGGGTATCAGCCTATGCGGCATCCAAGCCATCGACCAACATCAACCTGCGATCGGGTGAAGCGATCAGCGTGCGCGAAGCGATTCCGGCACTGATTGTACGCTCTGCCAATGACGTAGCTGCCGTGGTGGCCGAGGCGCTGGGTGATAGCGAAGCCAACTTTGGCCGCATGATGACCGATAAGGCCCGCAAGCTGGGTATGCGTTCCACGACTTTCCGTAATGCCTCCGGCTTGCCCAATAATGAACAGAAAACCACAGCGCGGGATATGGCGATCCTGTCCACACGACTGATGAAGGATTTTCCGCGGTATTACCATTATTTCTCGACCCAGTCGTTTAGCTATAAAGGCGCCACTTACAACAGCCACAACCGCATGGTACGCAACACTCATGGTGTGGATGGCCTGAAAACCGGCTTTATCCAGGCCTCTGGATTTAATGTGGCTACTTCTGCCAAGCGAGGTAACCGCCGAGTGGTCGCTGTGGTGATGGGCGGGCAAACCGCCGCTTCCCGCGATCAGCATATGGCCCAACTACTGGATCGTAGTTTTAACCAATCAGCTTCGACCCAATTGGCCAGCGCCAATACCCGTGTGGTGCCTGTCGTAGCTCAGAAGACCAGCATCACAACCCCAGTACCCAGATCAGTTCCCTTATTGAAACAGACACCTGATCCAATTGCAATGCAACCAACCATTCAACCCAAAAGTGTTAATGAACAGAGGATTGCCGTGATGGATAACAATAGCTGGGAGGTGCAGATTGGTTCTTATCTGGCGCACGAACGGGCTCAGGCTCAAGCTCAGGCGGCTACCCGCTGGATACCCGGTGCAGTGGTGATCACTGAGGTGGAGATTAGCAATCGCAAGCTGTATCGGGCTCGCCTGGTGGGTCTGCAAGAAAATCAAGCACGCACAGCTTGCCAGCATCTGACTCGACAGGGAATGGAATGCCTGGTGGTTCGGTCACAGGGTTAATCGACTACAAGATTTGGGAATAAAGAACCTGACCATGATGCGCCGCATCAATGAATTTTCACATGAGATTCAGAATCTTCAGAATCTGATCTTGTGTCGTCTATCGTAATAAACACTGACTGACAGAATGCATATTGATAAAGAACTGGATACACGTGGTCTGGTTTGTCCATTGCCTATTTTACGCACCAAACAATCCTTGGCTGAAATGATCAGCGGGCAAATTCTGAGAATTGTTGCGACTGATCCAGGCTCTGTGATCGATTTCCAGGTTTTTGCAGATCAAACAGGCAATGAGCTGTTGTCTTTATCAGAAACAATCCATGAGTTTATTTTTATACTGAAAAAGAAATAACTGATTCTGATTCAGAATGCGCTAATAATTCGCGGAAGCATCATCACAATGGCGATTATCAAGCTACATCACCCCCCGCTCAACTTTATACCATCTATCCTATCAGGATTTTGCAGCAACATTTAACCACCCGCAACGGTCATGTGATCAATTAAAACAGATCCACTCTGTTTTGATCCACGTACCACGACATCATTACCGATAGCCAATATTCCCTGAAATATTTCCTGCAAATTACCTGCAATGGTGATTTCCTCGACTGGATAGCAAACTTCTCCGTTCTCGACCCAGTAACCTGAAGCACCACGGGAATAATCGCCTGTGACTGCATTGATGCCATGTCCCAGTAATTCGGTCACCAGCAGACCTGTTCCCATTTTCTTCAACAGCGCATCAAAATCCATCGGTGCTGCATTTTGCATGATGAGATTGTGCGTACCACCAGCGTTCCCGGTCGTGCGCATACCCAATTTACGTGCCGAATAACTGCCTAGAAAATAACCCTGCACGATACCATTTTCAACCACCTTGCGCTCGACCGTAGCCACTCCGTCATCATCAAATGCACTACTGGCCAGACCTTTATGGATATACGGTAATTCAATAATCTGGATATCGGGTGCAAAAATCTGTTGTCCGATACTATCCAGTAAAAAAGAAGATTTCCGGTAAAGGTTGCCGCCACTTACGGCAGAAGCAAAATGCCCGATCAAACTGGATGCGACAGGCGCTTCAAACAATACAGACGTTTCGCAAGTGGCAATCTTTCTGGCGCCCAGGCGCGCTGCACTACGTATACCTGCCTTTTGCCCGATACTTTCAGCCGATTCCAGATCAGCGGCATCACGCGCAACGCTGTACCAGTAATCCCGTTGCTTACTGTCGCCTTGCTCAGCAATCATGGCGCAACTGATACTGTGGCGCGACAGCGGATATCCTCCCATGAATCCAAGGCTATTCGCATAGATAAATTGAGATTCGCTGACTGAAATGGTGGCGCCCTCTGAATTAGCAATGCGTTTATCTGCTGCGAATGCCGCTTGTTCGCAATTCTTTGCCAGTTCAATGGCTTCCTCAACAGACAACTCCCAGGGGTAATATAAATCCAGATGTGGATAATCTTTCGCCAATAATTCCGCGTCCGCCAGTCCGGCACAATCATCGTTCGCCGTATAGCGAGCGATCGATAAAGCGGCTGCAACGGTATCACTGATAGCCTGGGGTGAAAAGTCAGAAGTACTGGCATTGCCACGCTTTTGTCCGATGTAAACGGTTACTGAGAGGCCCTTGTCACGATTATATTCAATCGTTTCAACCACGCTTTGGCGTACTGTCACTGTTTGACCAAAGCCATCGGAAACATTGGTTTCACAGGCAGTGGCGCCGCCCTGCCTGGCATGTGTCAGAATATTACGAGCAATTTGCTGAAGTGTGTTCAGCGGATACGAGAATCGAGAATCAGAAACAGGTAGATTGTTCATAAATAGCTATAAGCGGAGAATTTAAG
>CAKKRO010000238.1:0-15898 GCA_919902625.1 Nitrosomonadaceae bacterium | reverse complement strand
AGTCGTTAGAAAAAACAAATCAAATGGAATGACACGCAGTTAAAGCGCTATGATAGCAGCTTCTTGACACTGCATTACACAGGTTACCGTGCAAAATAACCCAGAAAATGATATCAAACCGGATGCTGCGCCGAGCAAAACACAGCGCAAGAAGGACATGCATGCTTTGCAGGAAATCGGCGAGCAACTGGTAGAGCTTGATCCAAAGAAATTGGCCGAGTTTGGTCTGCCGGAAATTTTAATCGACGCCATTCATCTTGCCCGGCCTATGAATAAGCATGGCGCACGTCGTCGGCAGATGCAATATATTGGCAAATTAATGCGCAACGTTGATGTGTTACCCATTCAGGAGAAACTCGGCTCCTGGCAACAAACCTCCTTACATCAAACGGCCCGATTGCATCAATTGGAACGCTGGCGCGAACGTCTTCTGGCCGATGAGCACGCGCTCACGGAATTTGCCCAGAAATACCCTGCCGCCGACTTGCAGCAGTTGAGATTATTGATTCGTAACGCCCATAAAGAAAAAGCGGCTGACAAACCACCGAAAAGCTTTCGCTTATTATTCCAGGCACTGCAAGCAACAATCACTGAAATCTGAAACGTGTCAATCTGCGTTAAGTACGCCGATGTGTGCCGCAACACAACGCCCCAGTGCTTTCAGTTCATAACCTCCTTCCAGCACCGATACAATACGGCCACTGGCATGTTGATTCGCTATGGCTTTAATCTGCTGTGTGATCCAGACATAATCGTCGTCACATAGCTGCAATTGCGCCATTTCATCATCCCGGTGCGCATCAAAACCCGCTGATACAAAAATCATCTCAGGCTTAAATGCTTCTAGCGCCGGCAACCAATAATCTATCACCGCCTTGCGAAAGATCACGCCATCAGCCCCACGTTGCAAAGGTACATTGATCATCCGCTGATTGCCGCTATCAGCGCCGCAATAAGGATAAAAAGGGTGCTGAAAAGTTGAGCACAGCATGACCTGTGGATTATTACGAAAAATTTCCTCGCTGCCATTGCCGTGATGCACATCAAAATCCATAATCGCAACATGCTGCAAATGAGAGTGATGGATTGCATGCGCAACACCCACCGCCACATTGTTAAACAAACAGAATCCCATGGCGCGGTCTGACTCCGCATGATGTCCGGGAGGGCGGACGGCACAGAAAGCATTATTTACTTTGTCAGTGAGAACCAGTTCTGTTGCCAGCACGACAGCTCCCGCTGCCCGCAATGCAGCATTCAATGTAAACGGATTCATGGCAGTGTCAGGGTCAAGAGCAACCAATCCGGCGTCAGGTGCAGCCAGCCGGATACTTTCAATGTAATCCCGCGTGTGCACTCGCGCTAATTGTTCCGTACTTGCCAGCGGCGCCTCATAACGTTGCAGTTGTGACAGTAAACCTGTGGCTTGCAGTTGATTTTCAATGGCCATCAGCCGCTGCGGACTTTCGGGATGATAAATGCCCATGTCATGCTTGAGGCAATCTGGATGACTGATATAAGCTGTTTGCAATTTGTTTCCTCATCCTATGAAATGTGATGATAGCCCTATCCAACGGTAGCCTGCGATAACGAAATTCAAACTTTATACAATCAATCTTCTGTCCCATGATAAATTATCAATATTCTGCAAGTCGATATTAAGAAATATTGAAAATGGTTTTACGTTAATACATTTTTTGATCATATTGGGAGTGATTGATGAACGAGTTTATAGCTAAGGTATTAAATATGCTTTCCTTTGATGTGCTGACAGGGAGAAGTTGGTTGGATCTTTTATTGATCCTGGCACCTTCTGTGATTTTAATCATTGTATTGTTTTGTTTCAGCTTTTTCCTGAGAAATAGAAAATGGAAACTTTCTGCTTATTCAGTTTGTTTGGTACTTGCACTGGTTTTTCTACCTTATGAGCTACTTCGTCAATCCACTGAAATGGCCAGAGCCGAAGCAAATGTCAGTGAAATACACAGTAATCTGCAAGAATTATTGAGTACTGCCAATTTAAACCACTTAAAGGATGTCGCAAATAAAGAGGTTTCTTCCAATATTCTGGATGAGCTGATTTATGGTCTCGACAAGGGGAAGAAAAAAGATCTGATTCTTATCTCATGGTTAATTTCTGAAAATGAGAAAAACTCATTAAACCAGATTGATGATAAGCAAAGATTATTAGCTGATGAGATCAAATCCAGTTTAAATGAAACAAAAACTGAGATTATCGATTCCCGGCCACCCGTTGAAAAAATTTCTGACACTATTGTCAAGCGGCTGGATGATGATATCAATCACTTGGTAGGAAACAAGATGCAGGCGTTTAAGCAGGAAATTGACCATTCACTGGACAGTTTCCAGGAAGGTATCAATACCTTTGTTCAAGGTGAACTCAATAATTATCAGGAGAGATTGGCTGCCATCACACAGCAAAATGTGGATGAACTGAGAGATTACTCCAACAAGGCTAATCAGGCTTTTGCTGATCAGGCCAATAAAATAAACAAAGAGTCATTACAAAAAATTGATGACACTAAAGTAAGTATTGATGGCATTAGCGCCGCAGTTGCGAATATCAACTTGAAGAATGTTACCCAGCAGGTCAAACAACTTTCGGCGTCACTGGAACTTGCTCAGAAAAAGAATGACATTTTATTTGAATATAACGAATGTCTAAGAACCACCGGCTTAATTGATCTGACCGGAAAGGAAGAGCAATGCCGGGCTAAAATGAATCAGGACATAGGCAACTTAAAATAACGGCGATAAACTGATCTGATGGTTATTTGTTTTATACAAAAGCCATCAGATCTAATCCAGCCCCCGCAAAAAATACTATGCAGCAAACCTGCTTACTGATTTAAGTATTCTTCCGGCACCAGGCGAATATGGTGGACCCATAATCCTCCATTTTCACCGGGAGCCACCCGGATCTCATGATGATGTCCGCGATGAACCAGTACGCCCATGGGTACGGGTGCTGGATCAGCGGCATTGTTTTTGCTGCAGTTTCCAGGTTCTGTGCAATTAGTATTGGTCGTGCTACCTGTTGCGCCGTTGGTGTTATAGCTATCCAAATGGCTATAAATAAGCGCCAATTGCTCTAAATCATGAGCGTTAGGCCACTGGCTGTTAATATCCGTAGAATAATCCATACAGGTTCCTTGGCTTGTTCCATCTTCGCTGGTATGCCCCAGGCCCAGAACATGCCCAATCTCCTGGCATATCACATGATTTTTTTCACCCGGAATGGTCCAATAAGATTGATAAAAATCATTCATTTTAGCGATACCTTTGGTGATATGCGCATTACTGTCCAGATAAACAGATGCTAAGCCCAGCCATCCATTTTTACCATAGGAAGCATTGCATATGCGCATGTGGCCTTCTTTTGCATTACAACGTTTACGTACCGTACTATTCTCATCAACACCAGCCACATACATATCGATCTCGGAGGAAGCATTCCATCCATCCAGTGCAGTTTCAAACTCATTCTGCCAATTACTCGTTACACTATCAATGACTTTTAGTTGTAAAGGGTTGGCGGCTCTTGCCCAGTGATAATTATTCCATGCATGATCTGCAATGGCTGTACTGGAAAACCCCGTAATCACCAATAAACACATCCAATTTCCCAGAGATGCTTGTTTTAGCATTGTTCACTCCATTTATTTAAAATTACTTCATGTTTAATCTTTTGAATTGTGATCAGATTTTGTCAATGGATGCGGCCAGAAGCGTTGCATTGCCAAAAAGGTAAAAGAAGCCGACCATGTAATCATAGCCAGTCCCGTCAAACCCTCAGCAGCAGTCAGTATGCGTATGGCCCCGACCGGTAACAAATCCCCAAATCCGACCGTCGTATAAACAACGGATGAGTAATAAATGAAATCAAACAAATTACCCCCGTCCATACCGGATATGTGACCCAATCCAGCACCGTATTGCATCATTATATAACCCAAGGCAAAAATAATAATTTCCAGTACATGGGCTACCAACAATCCAAGCATCACAACTAACACTCCAATCCGTTTATGTACATGCACCCCTACAGTATGACTTAAAAAACGTAATGCCTCGTAGTGTAATACCACGCAGATTGTTACCACAACGCCAGAGATAACCAACGCTATCAAATGGAAAGCATGCTCATTCATAATTAAACAGTTGCATGACTGATCACAAAACGTATTGTAGACACATATAATAGAAATTGATCTAATGGAATAAAATTTTGCATGCTTTCATTTATGCGTTCCAGCATTACCACACATATTTATCCAAATACTGATATTGAGCTGATAATCATGGAAATATATCCAGACATAAGGAGAAATTTATGGATCCGGTAACTGAATTTGCAGGCCATTGGCTAGCGCGGTTCTTGACCAAGCCGGTGCGGCAAAGTACCCAGGTTGCAACAATCAGCCAGGAACAGCTCTCAGCAATTTTGCAGCCCGCAGATATTCTCCTGATTGAAGGTAATACCCGTGTCAGTGTTGCCATCAAATACCTCACGCAGTCAACCTGGTCACATGCAGCACTGTACATCGGCGACGCGCTTCCTGCCGGGACACCCTGGCAACTGCCTCAGGTATTGGTTGAAGCTGATCTGGAGGAAGGTGTGCGCGTAGTGACGCTTGCATACTATGCGCAAATGCACACCCGAATCTGCCGTCCTGTTGGTTTGAGCGATGAAGATCGCAAGCGTGTTGTGGATTATGTGATTGCACGCATAGGTCAACAGTATGATCTCAAGCACATTTTCGATCTTATGCGCTACCTTCTTCCCACGCCACCCGTTCCAACGAGATTCCGCAGACGCCTGCTGTCGCTTGGCTGCGGGGATCCGACTCGCGCAATCTGTTCTACGCTGATTGCACAAGCATTCCAATCGGTACGCTATCCGATATTACCCGAGATTCAACGAACCTGGTCAGATGATCCGATGCACGCTGATTGCTATGAGGAAATCTACCGCATCCGCCATCATGGTCTGCTCACGCCACGCGATTTCGACATATCACCCTTTTTTGATATTATCAAACCAACTATCAAAAATGGCTTTGACTACCGTTCACTTGCCTGGAGTGATGCTCCACAAGAACCAGAGCAGGTCCAATGCAAATCAACGGAGATAAATACAGATTAGTATACAAATACATTTGAATCGCATATCCAAGAGCTGTTCAATAAAGTCATGCGGATACCTGTTTTCATTTTGTCGCAAATGCCCGCAGCTGATTACACAACCATGCTAAATGAAGTCACCCGCCATGACAGCAGACTATTGGCGCCGGAATTAACCGTCGACAAACTTTATACCGTAAGTGTGCAATTCAGGAAAAGAAACACTGTGAAGGCGGCCGTTAGACAAACTCCACGCCACTCTGCTGAAGCCCCATGAGATTTATGTTCGTTGCGTTCGCATCAGAATTAGCTGCAAGTTCCAGCAACTGCGCCTGAGTAGATGTTCCGCCATTGCCCTGCAGCAATCCGGCATAAAAATCATGTTCCGTACCCGAAGGGGCTACGCCTACTATATTCTGGTAGACCGTGTCCACAAAAACGTCGTTGGTGAGATTCATCACACCAACGACAAGTTGAGATACTTCGAGCACACTTTGACCAGAATCGAACAGATTCAGCCCGATACCCACATAGTCTGGATGTTCCTGGATAGTGGGCGTATCGAACGCCGCACCGATGATTCGAACCGAGTTGTTAGCTGCCTGTCCGTCATTGAGATCGATGGCGAGATTCTTATTTGTGAACTGGATACGTTCGATACCAGACAGCGTGTCGTTACCATCAGGCCCGAAAATACTGAAGCTGGGAGCCGCTCCGGAGATTGAGTAGCTTTCACGGGTATTGTTGTAAATTGCGGTATCGATACCCGAGCCGCCATCCAATATGTCATTGCCCTCTTTACCATTCATCATATCTTGGCCACCGGCAGCCAGGATGACATCATCCCCTGCCGTGCCTATCAAGTTATCAGGACCATCTGTTCCTGAGATTACGTTGCTTTGTACAGTGCCCGTGTTACCAGCAAAATTTGTGGGGGAATTGGTTCCAGTGGAACCGTTACGGTTAAGTGACAATATTCCGTCGGTCGGTAGTTGCGCATAAGTTATGGTACCTCCCAGCATTCCGGGAAAATTTACGGTGCCATTGGTTGTAAACAAAAATCCATTGGGAATGATATAGTCAGGTGTAACGATGCCCAAATTCGCAAACCCTTGGGTCGCAACCAGTACTGCCTTGCCGTTGGTCGCTGCACTGGGCAGATTAGCGTTGATATTGTAGGTGTTGGTGCTGACACTATTGGTCGAGGTAATTGAATGTCCCGCCCACACGTGCTGCGTGTCGGCATCGCCCGCGAACTCAATGAATTGAACAGTTCCATCGGCATTGGAATATACTTCGTTAATATGGAAAATATGGAATGCCATTTTCTTCTCCCCCTTAAATCAGACGATTGCTTCGTTCTTCCGCTTGTCATATCTTTTCAAGTATCTGCGAAATAGGGAAAATTTATTCAAGGTGGCCGCCTGGGTTGGATTAACTGCTTGTTTCACCTTACCGTGCGTATTCTGACATGCTAATCCGGTAACTCTATGAATCCGCGCCGGGAATAACTTTCGCTTTGTCTTCAAATGCTAAATGACATGCTTTCGAAAATCTTAATGCATTCTTCCCGACAATGAAAGCTTTTTGATCTAAGTTTCATTGGATTAGGTAGAGTCATATGGACTAATAATACATACTCATGCTATGAGTGTGTTGTAATTTGATATAGAACACATTTTCTTCAATGTTGATGAATGCACAGCGAGCAAACGAGTAATAGCATAAAGAAGGGAAATCTATGAATAATTCCAAACATTCAAGATGCATGATGCCAATCATGACAGAGGTAATTCTTATCTTCAGCGCGCTGTTTCTGACGGGTTGCATTGCCGTAGAAACCAGAATAACAGCGCCGATAGATATCACCCAGACGACCTGCCGGGCTTTATACCAAGAAATGGATGCTGCTATCGACAATGCGGGTATACGCGATCACGGTTCATCGCCGGTTCAGGGTTTTCCTTACCTTCGCACGACACGCCTGCTGGCCTCGTTCAGTCATGAATTAGGCAATGAATCACCGCAATGGTTAGCATGGATCGGTCACATGGCTGATCTTGACGCCCAGGCACGCGCATTAGAGTTGCGCAACCTACCTTCCTCAGCAGCTAGTTGGAGCAAAGACACCTTGCTTGATGAACTCAACAAGTGTCGTGAACTTTTGATAACGATCGATCTTACACAGCCAGAATACCGCGCCCGACTGCGCGATATCGTCCATGTTCCGGATGACTATGTCACCTGGTGGCAGGCACTCGGTCTTTACCCGCTCACTGCCCCCATTGTTGCTGCCGGAATATCTGCATGGCATAGCCAAACGCGCGATACCTTCGCTATGCCGCTGACATCGCTGCCTGTTGCAGGCAGGCTGTTGCGTTGGGTACCGATATCTACCGCCATCACTGCAGCGACGGATGCCTCATTACCTGATAAACCTCTCAATACTCAGCAGATCAGCGGAATTCTACGCCATTCGCTCGATCCGCTCGGGATTCCGTTGCCAACGGCTACTGAACTGGATCAGCTTTTCGACACATTTGCTCCGGTATGGGAAGTGGATGTAATGGATGAGAATGATCGCATTGGCAGGGTACATTGGGAGAACGGACCAACAGTAGACATCACTTACCCAACAGGCTATCGCAAGGTTTCACACACCCGCTTCGGCAATCAGGTATTGCTTCAGCTCAATTACATCGTCTGGTTTCGAGCGCGGCCGGGTAATGATATTTACGCCGGCCAGCTCGACGGTATCAACTGGCGGGTAACTTTAGGGCCTGATGGCGAGCCGTGGCTTTACGATGCCATCCATAACTGCGGGTGCTACCATGAATTCTTCCCGAGTCATCAGCTACGCTTGCGCAAGAATCTTCCTTCTGCCTATTTTGAATCGCCACTGCTACCGCAACTGGCACCCGAGCAACAGCCGCTGGTGCTGCGCATCGCTCACCGTACCCATTTTATCCAACGGGTTTATCATGATAGTGAGCCGGATGTCCGATCATCGGCGGGACAGGCGAGCCAGCCGATGGCGTGGGAGGATTATGATGTACTGCGCTCTCTGCCTTCCGATAACGAATACCGCAGCTTGTTCGGCACACATGGATTGGTCGCCGGAACGGAACGATCTGAACGTTTTCTTCTATGGCCTATGGGTATACGTTCTCCAGGTGCAATGCGCCAATGGGGGCGCCATCCCACCGCTTTTGTCGGACGTCGTCATTTTGACGACGCTTTTCTCATCGAATCGCTATTTGAGAGAACACAATAAAGTATGAGAAAATTGTTATTTTGGATAGCATATTGACCGGTAATGATGAGCGCACCCGCGCCATCAATTACGTATGGTCAAATAAACAACCGAGCGGCGGTAGTTGGCTCAATGCTTTTACCGATCGCGCACATGATCGCGATAGAATCAGGTTCTGATCGGATCGGCCAATGGATCAGCGAACGTCGAGACATACGTGCCAATTACCGGCGTGCATTCGGTGAAGAGCCAGGCCGGATCGACTTCATCTTCGAACATGACATCCACTGCTGGTATCTCAGGAATGACGGAATCGAAACTGGCATTGGAAATCAGCTTGTAAACTGTCCGTAGTTTCTTTTGGCTCACGCCTAGTTCAATTGATACGTGAGTAGCGCACGGACATTGATAAAGGCATCGTTCTGGCTAGAAGTTGCTGGAGGACGTGTTACCCAGAGCGGACTATAGAACATCCCCACGCTCAACATAAGTTTGTCAGCTAAGGGATAAGCAACGCCGGCGCTGGCTGAAAACGTCCAGGTTTTGGCCTCTAGGTGAGTACGGTCGAGAATGCCGAACGTCTGGGCGTTGACATGGACTTGTGCGTCAAGGAAGTTTCCCGCTACGGCAATATAAGGAGTTAATCCTCCTAATTGTTCGATGCGGTATGCGCCGCTGAGTTCGAGTCCTGCATAGCGTTGGATCGACTTATCCGCCGATTTCTTCTCACAGCCGTAGAAGTTCTCTGAGGAACCCGGCGGGAATCTGGCAACCTCGCCGGGGCAGGTAAATGCGCCTTCTACGTTACCAATCTGTCCGTACAACCGCATGCCGATAGTCCAGGCATCACGCTCATATAAGGGTCGTTCCAGTGCGAATGCGAAGAGGTTTGGTTTGATTCCGAAAATTCTGATGGGCGGCACGTAGGACAAGGTCAGGGCAAATCGCCCCGGAAGTCCGAAGGTGATGCGCGGCCGGCCAAAAACAGGTGCTTTGTTCAGATCTTCTTCCTTCGTACCATTGAAACCAACCTGTCGTTGCGCGGAGCTGAGCTGGGGAACCCAGTCCAATTCGGCTCCAACCTCGATCGAACCCAACGCTCTGCTGCGTGGCACGCTGAGTCCGGAAAGGAGTGTGGCGGATGTGAAATAATTCATCGCCCATGCTTCGGGACGATCGGAATGAAGAAACTCGGTCTCGTTTATGACAACCTGTGCCAGCGCTTGACCGCTCGACAACGTGACCAGGAGATAGACGAGACAAATCAGACAACGATAATGACTTAGCCGCAGATAGAAGTTTATTAGTCGGGACTTCATGGGCTAAGGCTCCATTGCGCATTAGGGAACGACTGGAAAATAAGATCGTGACGGTGTATAGGTAAAACGTTCTTTTTTCTAAAGTAAAATATATGTAAAGCCGGATATTCAGTCAAACTCGTTACGGGTTTATTCTGAACTCGCCAATCCCAGTTATGAAGGAACTTGTAATGGGAATATTTTCATCAAGCCCATTTGAAGAAAATTCAGTTTTAAGGCCATGAAACCAGCTTATCATTTCTTGCTAACACAGGAGAGGATATGGCGAGCAGAAGTGCGCGTATTGCACGGTAATTGATGATCGGGTTGATCTGAGCTAGTACATCAGACATAGTTGCTTACTGTTTCTTTTCCCATTGCTCATTAATTTGAACCCAGGTTCCTGCCGGAACTTTTCTGATGATTTCTTCCGCGTACACTTTTCCAACCTGGTCAATACTCACACCTTGCGCAGCCGCTTTTTCCTGGTAAATTGCTTTGCGTCTGGCGTTAATGGCATCCGCTTCTGCCTGTGCGTTCGAATCTCTTGCCACGACATAGCCAGTGTAACTTTCACCAATTGCTCCCGAAGCACGCAAATCTTCCAAGGCACCGGCCCATGATGGTGCCGTGCAGAGTAACAGTGCCAGCAGAATGGCATTCATGATTCCCAATAAGGGCTTTGTAATGATCAGCTTTGGAATACACTGCATAGGGTTTCTCCTTATCGAACGAATTAGGTATTAGAAAATGCCAGGATTGGCTGCAATATCTTTCTTGGCCTCTTCTTCCAGTTTGACTCGAATATCCGCATCCAGCCTGATATTGAGGTTAATCGTGATGGGTTCTTGAGGTGTTTCCACTTTGACTGTGGGTGCGCATGCAGTCATCGCCCAGCCGCAAAGAATCAGTATTGCCATGACGGTCTTTTTATTTGTCATTCGATCCATGTTGCGCATGATTGCACTCCTTTTCTGATTGATTTCCAGAGCCGTGTTTTAGCTGGAATCCGTTAATGAGCCTGACAAGGCTCTATGTGTGTAATTTAGCTCCGGTAAGCTTAACGTAACCTGAATGAGCCGCGCAGAATTTCGTTGGATAAGCTGTAGCCCTGATGAATGGGTTGCAGAATTTTGTCAATATTACTCTCAAGCTTGATGTTCAAGCGAAAAATCTGTCCATCTTTAACATTAGGATTATTCCCCAGCAGAGAGAGCTTGGCTATCAAATCATGCGTCGCGGATTTGTCCAGATTCAGTGACAGCTCGGTGTAGTGAAAATCCTGCACGGCTTGAAGTAACAAGTTCATCTCTTCACCCGCATCGGCTAACAGTTGTGCGGCTTTTTCGGATTTGAAGCGCAAAATGCCCGGCGCCTTAGCAGCAAGATGGCTGTTTTTGATTGTGATCTGATTATCCTCCACAGTGATCGGAATATGTCCATTGAGATGCCCGCTTCCAGTGAGTCCTTCGATCTGAATCAACTCAAAAAAATCCGCAAGATCAATACCGTCCACGCGTATCATGAGATTGGAACGCACTGAAGCCGGATCAATGACAGTGGGCTCCAACGACAATAATCCATCCATCATGGAAAAATGTGCTTTTTCCAGCGCAATGCGAGGCGGATCAGTGCCCTCTATTTGGTAGGAAACCAGCAGATTTTCCAGTGGAATACCAGGATCGATATTTCGTATAGTGACGATCTGCTGCGGCCGGCTGTTCAGGGGTAATAGATTGCTTAAATTGAGCGTTGCATTCAGGCCGTTTACTTTGGCGGCTTCATGGGTAAACGATACATTTTGCAGATCAACCACACCACGGCCGCCGCTGATGCCTTGCTTGCACCACTGGATTTGAGCACTCGCGCTGACCAGGCCATTCACATCCTCCAGCGGAGCAAGAACGGGGGAAAGTGCGGCCGGTTGCAAACTATCCGGTGAAAAGCTTAGCGGAGCAATCTCTACCTTGAGCATACCGTTACCGCTATCGAACGTATGCTTACCAGAAAATTTTAAATATCGCGAACCCGGAACGCCACCCGTAGCGTTCAATGAATACACCACCGGTTTTCCATCAACGGATTTCTTCTTGATGCTACCGGCAAAAGATAGCGCCTTAAAGAACGGCGCGGGCGCCAGATGCTGCAATTGACCGATCGCAAAGTCAGCAACTTTATCCGTTTTGGCAGCGCCAAGATACAGGTTGGCTGAAATATTTTTCAATTGAATGTGTGATTGCGGCAGAGTCAGTACCACATCACTGATGGCAAATTGACCCTGGTATTTTTCATTGGCATCGAGCCCTCCACTCAGAGTTATTTTCCCGGGGTGAATCTGTGCCTCAGCCACCGCAGATTTTTCTTGTTCGGCCAGCACGGTAAAATTTTCGGGGACGGCTACAATGCGATGTTTGAGTGCCTGTCCTTGCGGATGTTTTACCCATTCAAAGTCCGCCTGGGAAATTGAGAAGCCCGGCGAATCTGGAAAACTCAAAGTATCCATGGGATCAATCTTGCCCAATTTAATCTGTCCCGGACTGCGCAAAGCGATACGCCAGGTATCCTGATCCAGGTTAATTTGCATCGGCAAGGAAACAAAAACCCGTTGGATATTCAGCGGCCCGGTCGTCAATTGACCTCCATCAACCTGTAGATCGAGTTTTCCAGTCCCGGCATCGGACGATCCGTCAATAGGTCGCATTGCGGCGAATACAAATATTGCCTCACCTGAGAAGCTGGAAATTTTCGCTTCGGGTAAGTTCAACATACCCTCTGAAACAGTGATCTTGCCTTGCATATTTCCCTGGGTATCCAGGGTTGCAGCCAACATGCCTCGGGTTTGACCGGATGGGCCGGAAATTATGGTACTAAAATGAATCTTCTGAGCACCTCGCTGATCTTGATCGATGCCGCCGGACAAGGTCATCGTAAAATCACCTGCCGCTGAATGAAGATGAATCGTTGAATCCCGTAGTGCGAGGGCGGAAAGCCAGGACAGCGTACCTGCGCCTTCTCCGGCCGATGAAATGACAGGGGGCAGGGAACCCAAAAGAGGACGTTCTCCACTGAGATCGAGCGCAAGTTGCAAGCCGCTGATTTCAATAGAAACAGGCTTTCCAGCGAGTAGATCCGTCAGATTCCAGCTAACCAGAATTTTGTCAACGCGCAACTCCTTGTCAGTACCCGCCACCAGGTCTTGCAATAAAAAAGCCTTGAATGAAACATCCCGGGCCGAAATGGATTGCACCGGGATACCTTGTTTGTGCAGATGAATATTGATGAATGCCTCTAACAGGGAGTGGCGCAATACATAAAGACCCGCCCCGGCAATGATGACGAGGCCGGCCAGCACCAGCAGACAGGTGTTTAAACGTTTATCCATGTGGCTGATTGGTATAAGTTTCCAAGAGCTCTTACCGGCCTAACGGTAACGTCAGTACCGGAGGTGTCACGGGGATGGCACTCGCCTGCAAGGCAAAGATCTGGGTCAAAAGTGAAAATGTGCCCTTTGACCCTAAATCAGCATCATCAATGAAAAACCAGTGATTACGGTAGCGGACCGCAACAGCAGCCTGGTCCGGCCGTTCTGATTGTGATTTGATGCTGAATGGAAAACCGGGAGGTTTTCCGCCATTGGAGGATTGCGGCGTCTCATAGAACCCGTCATTTATCCTGTCGCTTTCATGGTCATGTGCCGGCCTGTCAACCCATTGCGAGAGAAAGGACATAATACCCAGCAATGAACGAGGCTGTACGGATATGGTATCCCGGTTGGGTGCTTTTTCGGTTTGAATGGACGGATATGCTAATCGGTAATAAGTCTGGTCCGGTTGCAGATCAAGCAGTTGAGTAAGGCTCTGTGCCTCTGAAGTTTCCAAAACGTTCAGTAAGATACGCAAAAAATACTGCGGTGCCGCACTTTCTGGCTGAGTCTCCATTAAGAGATCAAGCCCGTTGCGGGCATCCAGATCACCCAGTAGTTCCACTATGCGCGCAAATTTGTGAATCTCGCGGCTCGGAACAGAATCTGGGTGCGGAACTCCTCTGATATTGTGGATCTCGTTAATTTCATTTAAGCATAGGGAAAATAAACGTTTAATGTCCCAACCTGAGTGATAGAGTAAAACTAATCTTTCCAAAGTAAGTGGAGACATCAGCCGGCGAATGAAGTCCTCGCCCTGCAGGGGTGTATAAACCAGCGTGGGTTGCGTGGAATAGCCCAGACTGCCGGTGATGCCAAACATCGGTGAGATACTTGGCAAAGGCACTCTTCCACCTTGGATGCCCGATTGAAATGAAGATTGCGCCGTGATACTGCTAACCTCGATAAACGCCGTAGAGTCCAAGTAACGGAGCCGAACCAGATTCAACAGTAGTTGCTCATCATTGGTGATTTGAAGCGCGGTATTGTAATTGACGCGCTCCTCGGCTAGGATTGATGATCCGAATGACGTGCAACCGGCCAGAGTAAGCAGGACAGCGAATGCAATAATACTTGTGCTGATCCTCTTTATTAGAACCATACCCCTCCTCGGTGAAGTTTTATTAGCTATACAACGAGTGCAATGTCAGGTAATGGAATGGATACCCATTACCTAAAGTAAAGCCAATAAATGAATAAATACTAATTGATACTGTTTGAAATGTCTCACTTAATTTCTTAATTAAAACTTATTTTGTTGCCCCCTACTTGCTGTATTGTTCATACTGTCTGCGATTCTCTGATTGAACTTGCACCGGCAATAACCGCGATCAGGAAGCGGACGCCAGCCGTATGAACCAGTCAGGATCATGTTTTTTCATTCACTACCCCTTTAAGAGCTATGGATTTATTGACCCAGGGATTACTTGGCGCCACGATGGCGCAGTCGGGCGCCAGGCAGCAGGAGACGCGCCTTGCGACCGGTATTGGTTTTTTTGCGGGCATCGTTGCGGATGCGGATATTCTGATTCAATCATCGAATGATCCGCTGTTGAATATCGAGTTTCATCGGCATTTCACGCATTCCCTGTTTTTTGTGCCGTTGGGCGCCTTGATTGCAGCGCTGCTGCTGTGGCCGTTTTTGCGCAAGCGCCTGCCTTTTCCCCGTCTGTATTTATTCGCCTTGCTGGGGTATTGTTTGAGCGGCGTACTGGATGCTTTTACCAGCTATGGTACGCATTTGCTATGGCCATTGAGCGATGCGCGCGTGGCATGGAATACCATTTCGGTGATCGATCCGGTTTTCACGCTGATTCTGCTGGTGGCCGTGGTGATCGCTTTCAGGAAATACGCGTATACTGCGGCGCGTGTTGGCTTGTTGCTGGCAGCGGTTTATATGTCGTTTGGATGGATGCAATTGCAGCGCGCTGAAGCATTGGCTGAAACACTGATTGCCGGAAGAGGACATCACGCGGAAGCATTGCTGGTAAAGCCGACCCTTGCCAATCTGGTGCTATGGCGCTCAATCTATGAATTTGATGGCAAACTCTATGTGGATGCCATTCGCGTCGGCTTGTTTTCAGAGCCGCGCGTCTATCCGGGTGAGTCCATCGAGAAATTCGTGCTGGAACGCGATTTGAGCACCTTGCCGGCTTCATCGGTGCTGGCTGCCGATATTGCACGCTTTAGCCACTTCTCGGCAGGATTGCTCGCGATCCGTCCGGAACAACCCAATGTCCTCGTCGATGTGCGTTATTCGAATTTGCCCATGACTTTGGCCCCTTTATGGGGCATTGAGATCAACCCGGAGCAACCCGATCAGCATGCAAAATATATGCTCTACCGGGATTCATCCAGCACAACGCGCGAGAAATTCCTGAAGCTATTGCTGGGCGAGCATATTCTGGATTGACTGGAATAGCCAATCGGGTTATTTCAAATGGGCAATCCACTTGATATACAACCGTTCAGCCACGGCATTGAGTTCCGCCACACGTTCCGGCAAATTCTTCTCAATCTCGGCGATGGATTGCACCGACGGCTCGTTGAGGCTGGCGAGTTCTTCCGCACCCACGCTGCACCAGTCAATGACCAAGCGTTCGGTCATTTCGACGTGACATTGCATCCCCAAGTGCATGCCGAGCGCAAAGGCCTGATTCTCGCAATACGGACTGGAAAGAATGCAGGTGGCGCTTTCTGGCAGGCTGAATGCTTCCCCATGCCAATGAAAAGACTGGAAAGTGGTTAAATCATCAAACCAGGCACGGGCTACCGGGTTAT
>CAKKRO010000237.1 GCA_919902625.1 Nitrosomonadaceae bacterium | reverse complement strand
GAACATGGCGTGGGGATGGAGAAAATCAATCAGATGTGCTCGCAATTTGGAACCGGTGAACTGGAGATGTTTCATGCGGTAAAAGCTGCGTTTGATCCGGCGGGATTGCTGAATCCCGGCAAAGCCGTGCCTACCTTGCACCGCTGCGCAGAATTGGGCGCCATGCATGTGCATCGCGGCGAGGAAAAATTTCCTGAATTGCCCCGTTTCTAAACTATGCAAGCCATGATTGATCAATATAAAGCGGCTATCTGTGCAGCGGCTGAGCACAAAACCCCGCTACAGATAAGGGGTGGAGGCACTAAACACTTTTATGGCAATCTGCCTATCGGGCAAAGTCACATGCTGCTCGATACGGCGGCCTATAGCGGTATTGTTGATTACGAACCCACCGAACTGGTGATTACGGCGCGCGCGGGAACAAAGTTAGTAGATCTGGAAGCTGCGCTGGATCGGCACGGGCAAATGCTGGCGTTCGAGCCGCCTTATTTTGGTGAAGCTGCCACGTTGGGGGGCTGCGTGGCTGCCGGTTTGTCGGGCCCGCGTCGTGCGACCGCTGGAGCGGTGCGTGATTTTGTACTGGGTGTAAGGATGTTGGATGGGAAAGGCGGAGATTTGCGCTTTGGCGGGCAGGTGATGAAGAATGTTGCGGGTTATGATGTTTCGCGCCTGATGGTGGGTGCTATGGGCACACTGGGATTATTACTGGAAGTATCGCTCAAAGTTTTGCCAAAACCATCCGCCGAGAAAACACTGCATATGCAACTGGATGAAGCTGCGGCCATCAAGCAAATGAATCAATGGGCCGGTAAGCCGCTGCCGATTTCTGCAACTTGTTATGCGGGTGGCGAGCTTTTTATCAGACTCTCAGGCGCTGAGTCCGCTGTACGTGCAGCGCAGGTAACGCTGGGCGGTGAAGAATGGGTGGAAAGTGAAGTTTTCTGGAAATCGATACGGGAGCAAACGCATGATTTTTTTCAGTCCGATAAATCACTGTGGCGCTTATCCAT
>CAKKRO010000236.1 GCA_919902625.1 Nitrosomonadaceae bacterium | reverse complement strand
AGTGAGTAAAAGAAAGACGCCCTTGCGTTCATTTTATCCCATTTTTGTATGATTTTATTGCGTTTGACACGCAATCCGGCTTCCAGTACATTCATAAATACAGGATAAGGCTTTTGTTTTTGCCCTATTCCTAACTAAGAGATTACTCATGGTTTATTAATTTAAGATCCATAATTCTTTTCTGCAAGTCACGCTGAAGTTATCCATTTTTCAAATACTGGGTAATTTAAAAAATCAACAATTGATTGAGGGATATTATGAACAATAAGCAGCTAGAAATATTACAGATCACGCAAGCAATGTTTAATGCAGCGCCCGGCGCTCAATATTTAAGCGAGTTTACTGCGATTGTTGATAACGCTAGCGGCTCTGTCAAGCATCTGGCCAATGTGTTAGCTGGAACCAGTGTATTTAAGCAATCAATGTATGCGGATACATTAACGAATAATGCCTTTTCCGCTCAATTTGTAGAAAATATTGTTGGCACGCTCGTCAGTGCAGAGAATAAGGCTGCGGCGGTTTCAACGCTGGCGACCATGCTGGCAGCAGGTCAAAGCCGGGGTGATGTGATTTACTGGGCGGCCACAACGCTTGCATCAGTCGATACAGTAGATGTTAATTGGGGTGCGGCAGCTCAGCAATTTAATAATAAAGTTGACGTGGCTGCTTTTTATTCCATTGATTATCATGGAACAGCGAATACATTAGCTGCCTTACAACAAGTGACGGCGAATGTTACCAACATTACGGCTACGGTGGATGCAGCTAAAGCGTTATACGCAATACCTATACTGCGGGCTGTTGCGGGTGTTAGCACCCTGACGGGCGCTGACGGGGTGAACAATACCTTTGTCGCAGTGGGCATCACGGCAGCCGGACAGTACTCCGGCAGCGATGCCAATTTTACGAATCTCGCCACCATCAATAACAAAACCATTTCGGAAGTAGACAGCGGCGATGCCTTTATCGGCAGCACTGGCTACGATACCTTGCACGTCTATGGCACCGCCGATCTGGCTGGCGTTACTCTGACCAGTATTGATCGGGTGATACTGCACTCGGATGTAACCTTTACTACCGAACAGATGGCCGCTTTCAACACGGCAGGGGCGGAGATTATCGGCGACGGCTCCAGTATTATGCGGATGGATCAATCCGGTCCGGTAACGAGCGTTGATATGTCCAATATCGGTTTGCAAGCCATTGGTCAGTTTGATCTGGCCGCCAGCCTCACGGCGCAGATTGATCAGCTAGGCTTGAACCAGATTGGTGCAGTATCTGCCGGCACCGACTCATTCATTCAAGCGGCGGCGGGTACGCTCGATTTCACGGGTAAGACAGTCTACGGGCCGGGTAGTATCAAGGATGCCAATGGCACTGTGGTAGGAGCATTGGATGCGGTACCCGGGCTAGGTACGCATCTTAATTTGGTGGTTAATTCTGTTGCGGAACTGATTGATAACATGAATGCGGTACTGATAGGAGTTCCGGGTTACATTGTGCAAGATAAGGTGAATCTCGACGTGGCCAGCATGAGCTTGTACCTCGGATCACAAACTGAAGCGGATGTGATAGCAGCAGGTGGCAATAGTGCTTTCCTGCGCGGTGGCGGTTTCGACGACACAATTACCGGTGGCGGCGGCACCAACTTCATCTCCGGCAATGCCGGTAACGACACCATCACCGGTGGTGCCTTGCGCGACTTCTTTGCAGGTGATGCGGGGAACGACACCATCAGTGGCTTGGGTGGCAATGATTTAATCAACGGGGAGGCCGGTAACGACACCATCATCGGCGGTACGGGGCTGGATTTCATAATGCCGGGTGATGATGCCGATACGGTGATAGTGACCGATGACTATGATTTTATCAGCCTCTATTCTAGCGCCGCATCCATGGTGAAGGATGCTGCAGCCGATGTGGTCAGGTTCACGGCAAGCGGGGCTTTTAGTGGAGGAGGACCTAGTGTTATCGTTGGTTTTGAAGCCGCTAACGATAAGTTGGAGTTCGAGTCAACAATCACGGGAGCGGGCATTGCGGGTATCAGTGCTGCCGCAGGCAGTGCCACCATCAGCGCAGCCGGAATTACCGGGTTCGATATGAACTCCGCTGCCCCGAATGGTATTCTGATCCTGACGAATAATTCATTTATTCGTGGCGATGTGACTTCAGCAAACAGCGGGACTTTCGGATTTGATTTTGTATTGGGGAATACCGGGACCCTTAGCGGCGCGGGTGTAGGACATCTGATTGCGGTAGGCGACGGTGCCAGCAACACCAACATATTCTATGACAGTGATGGCAGTTCCACCACCAATAACTGGCAGCTTGCAGTCAAACTAATCGGCGTGGCGGTTACTGACTTGTCAACCACTTCGCTACAATTGATCAACGAATCGGCATAAAACCTCTGCAAGAATGTGACTGACCGCGATCTGCTATGGCAATATCTAAAATAAATCGATTCCAATGTGATAAATGTCATAGCGGATTCATTGATCAGGCGGCACAATCTTTGCGGTTATGGATAACTCAACGAAGATAGTTACCGGGATAGATGGGTATCTGTCAGACAGATTCCTGGATTTCTGATTATTGATTGAGTTGAAATTCGGTAATTTTCTGATATCCGCATTGGTCTATTCCAATTGAATCTTTTGGTTCTTTGAAGAAAAAAGGTATTTGTTTTTCCAATACTCGGAGATTGTTGACATGAGACTCAAGCAAGCCAGTCTGTCTGAAAACCAATGGGACGACATCATTGATGCGATGAAATGTTTGAAGAAGAGCAATAAATCGCATAACTGGGATTTTTTTGTTGATGCGCATAATAAGTTTGCGAGTCATCATCATGACGATTCGCCCCACATCGATGGCGGGAATACTACGATTCATAGTCCATTTTATTGGTTGGCTTGGCACCGTAAATTTGTTTTTGAGTTTGAGAAAGAATTGAAGGCTGAGGGTATGCGTGTCGATTTGCCTTACTGGAACTGGACTGAAAACCGGAAAATTCCTGATCATTTGCGCATGGAATTGTTCGGCTGGA
>CAKKRO010000235.1:7326-13114 GCA_919902625.1 Nitrosomonadaceae bacterium | reverse complement strand
TGCCGGGTGATCCTAAACTACAGAGAATTAGAACGGAGTTGATTGCTGCTCGATGAATAAGCCCATTCCGGTTAATATTGATGGGATTATCAGACTGGTGATCCTGACTTGCTTAATCATGCCAAATTAAATAGTACAGAATATTGAGTCTGATAATGCCCTAACGAGAATTTTCAGGCATTTGGAGAATTGATACAACATAACCTCAAACAAACGCAATACCGGCCTGCATGAGTCCCACCAGATTGATATTCCCGGTATTAAAGCTGGTGTCAGCGGCCAATACAGCTAAGGCGCCGGTTGACATTTCACCGCTATCGAGCAGTTTCACGTAGGGAGATTTTTCAGCTTCTGAAGGTGTGGTTCCGAACAGGTTGTTCCATAGCAGGGTTACGATTTCATCGTGGTTTTTTAATCCCCTTGCATGGATTGCGAGTTCCCCCAGTTGCTCGTAGTTCAAACCTTTATCCACTTCAGTCAGGCCAATGCCGGCATATTCCTTATTGGCGACGGCAGATGCACCGAATACGGCGCCCAGCAATTTGGCAACCTGGCCGGCATGGCCATCCAGATCCAGCGCGAGTTTGATGTCGTCAAACTCCAGGCGTTCAATATGCGTCAGTGTGTCCTGGTTGCCAGGATTGGCGCTTGCAGTGAGGGTGTAGCCACTGGCGATTTTACCCAGAATGTGGTTATCACGTTGCGATTCCACCACAACAGTATCAATCCCTGAGTCTCCATCCAGCGTATTGCTGCTGTTGTTTCCAATCAGGAAATCATTGCCCGGTCCAGCAATGGCGTTTTCAATCGTAGCGCCATCAGCAATCCACACATTCGGAATGGGCAGGCCCAGGTTAACGCCATTGGCTTGAACATAGACCGGTTGGCCAATATAAGAAGCGCCTGTTGGGTTTAGATCAATGAGGGCGGAATTCTTGCCTGCATAATGGAAGGTGTCAGAACCACCTGCATCCCAAATGGTTTCGTGGTAGGTGCTTGAGTCGCCGAAGGTGTAGGTGTTGTTACCGGCATGGTACTGATGATTGATACCGTATAAATATTGGATGGCGGCGATGTCCAACACCATCGGCGTGGTGGGATGGAATGAGAATTCATTGCCTTCATCGCCTCCCGGATTTGAATAGGTATAGCTCATGACGGTATGCGTTGTGCTATCGAGATGAGCCGGGAGCGTTGCTGCTGCTGGATCATCAGGATCGAAGAATGGATGCTTGAGTCCTAAAGCATGGCCAATTTCATGCAGGATGGTTTCAAAGGAAATGTTGCCCGGATTCCAATCCTGAAAATTGAGAAGGCCCAAAGTATTAATCCAGACATCGCCTGATTTGACGCTGGAACTGGGCAGATAAGACCAGGCCAATGTTAAATCGTCGGGATCTTTGGTATAGGCTGCACGTATATCACCCACTTCATTGCTGGTTTCCGTCACTTTTGTAAAGTTTAAATTGGCAACATTCGCCCATTGTTGCAGCGCTTTCTCAAAGTTGATTTGGTCAGCGCTGGTCAGTGGCGTGAATGCGCTATTCCACGGTTCACCATCGCCAAATGGAGATCCATAGCCCGGTCCAGACTGGGTAGACCAGAATAAAGCACTATTGCTGGCCGGGAAGCTGTAGGAAATGGTAGAACCGGCCCAGCGCGAACCACCCAATAATGAATCAATCGTATTGACATTTGCCGGATCATTAAAAGTAATGCTGCTTGAGACAAAAGGAGTTGTCATTAAATGAATCCCGGTAATAGATCAATGAAATGCTTAGATTTCCACGCCATTTTAATCGGACATTCTAATGAATGGAAAATAATAAACGATTATTGACGGAAATACTGTACCGGGTTGGAAACAATCGGATTTGCTATGAAGAAATAGCCGGTTATATGAGGTTTTTTGATAAATTGTCAGGGAAGAGTTGATGTATTTGGGTTAGATTAAGTGCTTCTATCCTATGTTTTCCTCATTGCACTCAATAGAAAATCGATAACCTGTTCCTCGTACTGTTTGTACCAGATTTTCTTTCCCCACGGCTTCAAGAATCTTTCGCAGCCTGCGAATATGCACATCGACGGTACGGTCCTCGATAAAAACATGGTCACCCCATACTCGATCCAGTAGTTGTGCGCGGGTATGGACACGTTCTTTATACGCCATCAGAAAATGTAAAAGACGAAACTCAGTGGGACCCAGCGTAATTTCCATCGATTTTGACGGTTCGTCATGGGCATGCACATGCACTCTGTGTGTCGTTGGATCAAGCTTTAATCCACCCATTTCAATAATTTCATCCGACATTTCGGGTAAACGCCGACGCAGCACAGCCTTAATCCGGGCGAGTAACTCGCGAGGTGAGAAAGGTTTGGTAATATAATCGTCCGCCCCAGCTTCCAGCCCAGCGATTTTGTCGCTTTCTTGAACTTTAGCCGTGAGCATAATAATGGGAATAGCCTTAGTGCGTTCTTCCCGCCTTAGCCTGCGTGCAAATTCCAGTCCACTCATATCAGGTAGCATCCAATCCAGCAGCACGAGATCCGGCAGCACGTTGTTGATCATTTTCTGGGCTTGTTCTACATTATCAGCGCATAAAACCATGTGACCCGCTTTTTTTAGATTAAGTGCAATCAACTCCTGAATTGCAAGCTCATCTTCAACAACAAGTATTGTCACAGCCATCAACCACTCCGTTTACATTGAGAAAATGTAGTTAAAAGATGTTGAGATGATATAAACAAAGCATTACATATTTATGACAATATTATGAAAGTTATTATTTTTTCTAAATAATAAATAGTTAGATGCTGTAAGTGACTATGCTGCGATGATCGGTATATCCATGATTATCTGTGCTCTTATGAAATAGCGCGAATGAAGATGGGGATACTGATTTTAATTTTTGATAACGCGATTTCTGCACCCGGACTCGGGTTGGAGCTAATCAGTAGCATCGGGAGAAAAACGGATGGAAACAATGCGCAGTAAGGTAAGTACTGTAATGACGGTAATGTGTAATCCAACTTCTATGAGCGTGTACTCTTTATACCAAAGGCCGATTAATTCTCCGATCAACACCACCAACGCCACATCCAGGATGAAAGTTACCTTGACACGCCCGACTGCCAGATAAGATTGCAATATACGAATCAACTCAAGCACTGCCAGGATCAATACGATATCGATAATGATGTGCTCGGCCACGGTCGCCCATCCATTCTTGAGAATCTGGGGCAGATTTGACATTACGCTTAGAATGCCTGCGCCTATCCACAAATAGAGCGCTAACATTAAGATACCGACAATCCATTGAATGGTACGTGTGTGCCAATCTGTATCAGTTAACAGGAATGCACTTTTTCTTTTAGATATCATCTGATTAATCATTGTGTTACTCCTGATGTCGAGTTGTTAGAGTTCTTATCTTAGCGACTCAATATAAAAGTTTTATGACATTCGGTTAATTCCCCAGCTTCAATGCACATTTCATATCGCATCCTCAACTTATAAGAGCGTGAATACGTAAGGAAATTAGTTTCTCATATTCGTAAGTCTCAGTATTCATGGCTGAATGATTGGCCAGTGAATATCCCCCAGGTTCTTTTAAGGTTTCTTAGTAGTAATGGATTAAAAACCGAATGACATCTAAATGTCATGAAAGTGAAATATTCAGCTTGTAGTATGCAGACATTGTGAATGAAGGGTTGATTTCGTATTGGATGCTGCTTATCTCACTCAATTGATTTGATTAGATGGAATTTATGCTGAAACATTTTTTGAAAAAAATAAGCTCACTTGTTGGATTGGTGCTGTTGCTTTCTTCTCCTGTGGCGTTGGGAAATAGTTTGGAGAATTTGGCAAAAGCATTAGCCAAGATTCGCGGTGAAGTCGAAACACTCCAAACTCAATTGGACATTGAGAAGGACAAACATGGCAGCAGAATGTCTTCTCTCACTTCGCAGTTGGCGGATTTGAGTGTTGAAGAGAGAAGGCAAAAATTAAGTATCGAGAAACTACAGCATTCCATAGAAAAGATGACCGAAAGCACCCAACAAGCGGAGCAATCGGGCGAGACTCTGAAACCCGTCTTAATTGAGATACTAAATGATTACCGGCGTCATATTCAGATAGGCTTTCCATTCAAAATGGAGGATCGCATCAAGGCCATTAACGATCTGGAGAATAATATTGTGAATCAGTTGGTGGATCCGAATAAAGCCGTGAATCAAGTATGGTCATTGATTGAAGATGAAATCCGCCTGAGCAAGGAAAATGGCGTCTATCAGCAAACCATATCGTTGGAGGGAGAAAAGGTGCTTGTTGATATTGCCAAATTAGGCACGGTTTTCCTGTTCTTTCAAACCCGGGATAACCGGGTCGGGATGGCCAAAAGATCGGCCGATTACGGTTGGAAATTTGAGACGGTTGCAAGCACTAACGATATTGAACGCATCACAAAGCTGTTTGATTCACTGAAGAAACAAATACGTCAGGGCTACTTTGAATTACCTAATCCGATGAGAAAATGAAGAAAGTACACTTTTTATGGTTACTGCTGAGTGTGTTGGGAAGTGCTGTTGTTGCCGCAGAAGATAAAGACACCGCCTCTTCCCAAGTTACCGTTGTTTCCGAGCCTGCAGTTAAGCAGAATAAACCTGCAGATTCAGGTAAATCTCAGAAAAAGAGCTCGCCGAACCAAGAAGTCATCAATTTGGAAACTGCCTATAAGCGTGAGTACGCTTTCCTGGAAGCACAGAAGCGTGAATTAACCGAGCGTCTAAGAAATTATCAATCCAGTGCAAGCCGCGAAGAACAGGCGCTCAGTAATAAGATCAACGTACTTGAAAGGGGTTCCGTTGAGCGTTCTACCAGAATTGACCAACTCAATGCGCAACTGTCAGAAGTTGAACGTAAAGAAGCTGCAGGAACTGAGCGCAGCGATGCCTTGGAAATGACCTATGCACAGGCAGGCGCAACGCTTAAAAATCATGGCATCGAAATGCCTGCATCCATTAAAGACGCGCAAGGCAATGATCTCATCAAAATAGGTTATCTGTTTAAACAAGCCCTGTCTTTAATTCATGGGCTGGGTGCAACCCAGGCAAAGCCAGGCGATTTTTTTCTGGAGAATGGCAAGCAGACCCAGGGAAGTATTATTCATTTGGGTAATATCGCGGCCTACGGTGTCAGTAATGAGGGTAGCGGCAGCTTAGTGCCTGCGGGCGGCGGTGATTTCAAGATATGGAAGGGTTCCGGTGCAGAAAGCGCCGTTGCTTTGAGTAAAGGTCAGCAACCTGACCTATTGCAGTTGTTTCTATTTGAATCGCGCACAAGCGCCATTGATGAAGCGCGTGAAAAGACAGTCGTGGGTATCATTAATTCGGGCGGGCCTATCGGCTGGGTCATTGTGGTACTGGGTGTATTTGCTGTATTTCTTATCCTGCTCCGCACTTATTTGCTGCGCTCCAATAGCGCCAATACGAAACAACTTTCCGATCAAATAATACATCAGATTGCGGATGGCAATCTGGATGTCGCTAAAAAAAGCTGTGAAGATAATTCATCGGCAATAAGCCGTGTTTTATCGTATACGTTGCGCCATTTGAAAGACGACAGAGACCACATGGAAGGCATTGTTTATGAGGCAATCTTACATGAATCCGGGCCATTGGATCGTTTTGGATCGGCCATTCTGGTGATTGCCTCGATATCTCCGTTACTGGGTTTGCTGGGAACCGTGACCGGGATGATTACAACTTTTGACATGATTACAGAGTTTGG
>CAKKRO010000235.1:2272-7226 GCA_919902625.1 Nitrosomonadaceae bacterium | reverse complement strand
TGCTGGGAACCGTGACCGGGATGATTACAACTTTTGACATGATTACAGAGTTTGGTACCGGTGATCCGAAATTGCTGTCAGAAGGCATCGCTATTGCGTTGGTCACAACAGAATTGGGGCTGATTGTTGCCATTCCAACCTTGTTGCTGGGTTCCTTGTTATCTGTCTGGGCAAGAAATATTAAACGTGACATGGAGCATTCGGCGCTCAGGATAATCAATGTCTTCCTGGGCGGTGGATTAGATGCGGAAGATTTAAGCGTGCCGGGTGCCGGCGGAAATGCATTGGTGTTGAATAGTTGAGTAACCATTTGAGTTAAAGAAGATTTCTATAAGAGAAGCGCGGTATCAATGAATCTTTCTGAATATATTTTATTGGTGAAGGAATTATTTAATGCGGGTGGCATTGTCATGCCTCCGCTATTACTTTGCACCTTATTACTTTGGTACGGGCTGGGTTATCGATTCTGGGTCATGAAGGAGCCGAAATTGATGGGTGTGCGCGACATGTTGAGTTACTACCAGGAACACAACGATCAGCCCGCCAAAAATATTGTTGCACGCGCGGTACAGCAGGGCATTGAGTTAAAGAAGAAAGGCGTTGGAAATCTTCGGCGTCACCTGGATGCCGCTTTTTATGATTATGAAAAAGAGATTAGAAAGTTTTCTGTTCTCGTCGGTGTGGTTATTCTCATCTCCCCTTTACTGGGTCTATTGGGAACCGTGATTGGAATGATTGAAACATTTGACTCTCTGGCAACCATGACACTGTTTTCTCAATCAGGAGGAATTGCCGGCGGCATTTCACAAGCCTTGTTTACTACTCAGATGGGGCTAACGGTTGCGATTCCAGGGCTATTGGCGCATAGCATCCTCAATAGGAAACAGCATCAGATTGAACAGGATCTTTCGCAGGTCAAAGACCTGTTGTGTCACCAAACTCATATTCATCACTTAACGAAAAATAATTCACTATGAGAAATAATGAGCCCGCTGAAGCTGAAGCTACGATTGATATGGCTCCATTGATAGATATCGTTTTCATTTTGCTGATTTTCTTCATGGTCACGACGACTTTTGTGAAAGATATGAAATTGGAACTGGAACGTCCTAAAGCAAGCAGCGCGATGGCCGCCTCGAGTAAAGCCATCCGTTTGTTTATTGACCGGAATGGCGATACTTACATGGATGGTGAACCGGTACGTTTGTGGCTGATACAAAGCAAGCTGCGTGATTTGTTGAGCACTGCTTCCAATAAGGTGGTTTTAGTCGTTACTGATGAGGGTGTGCCTGCCGGAAGATTGGTTGAGGTGGTGGATCAGGCACGTTTGGCAGGGGCTGAAAGTGTAGGTGTCGCAACTAAAAAAGAAGCGGGGTAAGAGATCAACATGAAAACAAAACAATTTAATCAATACTGGGCGGGATTCGTTTCGATGTTATTTGGGCCGGTTTTAGTTTTCGGTCTGGTTGTATTGATGAATCAATATATGGGAAAGATTGACAGAGTACCCGCACAGGAAGTGACAGAAATCAGTATGACCAAAGAGATCAAGCCGGAGCCTAAAAAGGAGATCAAGAAAGTCGAACCCAAAAAACAAGTGACTCGACCGCAAGCGCCGGCTCCTTTCAAAGGGCTTGATACAGCGCTTTCCGGCATTGATCTGGGATCGCTGGGTCTGGATGATGGGCAGGGAAGAGGTCTGGACGATGGCTTGTTAGGTAAAACAGGTAATGCGGTGATGACGGCAGATCTGGTGGATGTTCCACCGAAACCCATATCCAGGGGGGCTTTTAAATACCCGCCCGCCGCAAAAAGGGAGGGTATTAAAGGGTATGTTGTCCTGTCGGTACTCGTTGAAGCTGATGGTTCAGTCAATCAGGTACAGGTGCTGGAATCCAATCCATCGGGAATCTTTGATTCGGCTGCTTTGCAAGGCATCCGTGCATGGCATTTCGAGCCAGCAAAATATAAGGGCGATACGGTCAGAGTATGGGCAAAACAAAGGATTCGCTTCGATCTATCCTGATTCTTCCGTTTAATCTCAATGAATAAAATGAAATACCCGATAGCCCGGCATATCCATTACCTCATGGTTGTCCTGATCCTTGCGCACTACAGCAATGTCGCGGAGGCATCCGGGAATAAAACTCAACCTACCGATTTCATTGAGCTTGCGGCTGTAATGCTCAAAGACGGTCATAGTGATCGTGCTTTACTGGCTTTGCAAAGTGTTGATCTGGAAAATAAGAAGACAGACCTGGCGAGATTTTATACCTTGCAGGGACTGGCTTATATGGGCCTGAATGATCTTGAGGCGGCCAAAGACAGTTTGCAGCGAGCAGTTAGGAATGGACAGAAAGATCAGGCAATTTTTATCTATTTGGCGCAAACCTATTTTGGACTTAAAGATTACAAACAGACTATTGATGCGATTGGCAAGGCGGGTGATCTGGCCAGTAAAGATGCGGCTTTGGTGAGCTTAAAAGCGGAATCCTATTGGCACCTGAAAGAAGCCGATGCAGCCATTAATACTTTGAATGCCGGGCAGAGAGCCTTTCCGGCGGATTTTCGTTTCCTCAAGCGTAAAGTTTTTTATTTCGTCGAACTTGGACTTTATCAGGAGGCGGCTAGGCTTGGCAGGGAATATTTGAAACGATCAAAAGCTTCCGCCGCCGATTATATTGCGTTAGGGAATGCGTTGCGGCTCAGTAAAGAGTTTCAAGAAGCAATGAATATTCTGGAGATTGCGCGTTTGCAGTTTCCTCATGATGAAATGGTCGCGAAACTGCTGGCACATACTTACCTGGACCAAGGAAAACTCAATTCGGCCGCATTTATTCTTGAACAAGCTGCTTTACTGAATCCAGGCTTGCTGGCTGAAGCAGCAGAGATCTATCGGCGCGCAGGCCGTTTTCACAAGGCATTAACGCTGAATGAAAGCATCAGTGATCAAAAAGTAAAATTCAAACAGAGATTATCCATTCTCCTGGCATTAAAGCAGTTTGAACGGGCTGCCAATATGGAATCCAGTTTGTACCGGACGGGATTGCTGGAAGATCAGGATGTTCGTTATGCGCTGGCCTACGCTTTGTTTTCAAGCGGGCGCTTTCCAGAGGCTAATAAACATTTGGATCATTTAAAAAGCGCTGAGCTTTTCAGGAAAGGAACCGAACTTCGCCGCTTGATGGAAGTTTGTAAAACCGAGCCATGGCAATGTACGTAATGCGATCGCTTGCAATCCAGGAATCGTTATTAGTTGCATTTTTGTTTATGCCGCCTTAACGCCTGCCTAAGACCATTTCCTTAATTTACTCATTTAGAATTTATCTTCACGAGCAATCAAATTGCGGGTGGAGAGGGGGTCTGATACGCCAAATGAACACTGAATCTAACAAATCTTTCTGGTCTTATGGCTTGATGGCCATTAAACCCTATGTTTTTTCTGTGCTGGTTCTCATGGCTATCGTTCTGATAAGCCCCCCTGCCTGGGGAGATGACGAGAAGGCTGAATTCTCAATCCATCTGTTCCAGAATGGCTTGCCTATCGCGGATGCCGAGTTGTCAATCACAAGCGAAGCGTATGAGAAAACCAATCCAAAACTGATCTTCGAGGCCATTCCATCGACATTTAGCTGGCGAGCCGATGGAGATTCTTCCATCAAGACCAATTCGAATGGCAGTGTGGCAGGAAAATTACCGCACGGGTATTATCACATGACGATCAAAACCAAAGATCAAGAATTTGCTTTTGATTTGCCGCTACGCCGGGCAGAAAATGCGCAAATTCTGATTACTTTCTATGACAATCAAAAGAAACCGTTATTGAATATTGAAAGTTCAGTGGCCGGCACGATAGCAGGCTCAGATGCTACTGTTGAAGCAAGGCGCGATCAGGGTGAAGGAACGATCACCCTACAGGTGTTATCGGCGGAAACACAAAAACCGGTTAAGGATGTGCAGGTTTTTCTGAGCGGTTTAAAGGAAAAACTCAGAACGGATGAGCAAGGACGGGTGACAGCGACCGTTCCTGCAGGCAGTTATAGTGTTTCGCTGTTGCATAGCGCCTATAGCAGTCAAACGCTGGACGATGTGAAAATTGAAAGCGCGCAAAGCGCCGACTTAAGTTTCAAGCTGACTCCTGCAGGTGTTGAACTGGCTGAGTATGTAGTTCTGGAGCCGCATCTCGCCGGATCGATTGCCTCTGTTATCGAAGAACAAAGAGCTTCATCGGCAGTGGCCACCATTTTGGGGGCTGAACAATTTAGCCGCAGTGGCGATGGTGATGCTGCCAGTGCGCTACGGAGAGCTTCCGGGTTAACGCTGGTGGGCGGTCAATTCATTTTTATCCGTGGACTGGGCGAGCGTTTTTCCACAACATTGGTGAACGGTGCTGCGGTTCCCAGCCCGGATGCGACCCGGCGTGTGGTGCCGCTGGATCTTTTTCCGACCAATATTCTTGAAAGCGTGATAGTGCAAAAAACCTATTCGGCGGATCGTCCTGCGGAGTTCGCCGGTGGTACGGTGGAATTGCGTACGCGCGGAATTCCCGATGCGTTTTTCTTCAATTTAAACTTGCAGACGGGTATCAACGATAATACGACTTTCCGGGATGGCTTGACTTACAAAGGAGGCGGAACTGATTTTACCAGTTATGACGATGGTGCGCGTGCTCTACCCGATTCGATTGCTGATGCCACCAAAAATGGCGGAACCATACAACCGGCATCCGTTTTTAATCCCAATGGATCTACGCCTGCGCAGATCGAAAAGCTGGGCGAGGACTTATCAGGGGTATGGGATGTCAATAGGAGAAAACGCGGACCGGATACCGGTTTACAGGCATCGATGGGGGATAGTTTTTCGCTGGGCGATTTTAGACTGGGCTATATCGCTGCGGCAGGCTGGAAACAGGAATTCAGGAAGCAAAATGAGGTCAATCGCGAATTTGTCGCTG
>CAKKRO010000235.1:0-2172 GCA_919902625.1 Nitrosomonadaceae bacterium | reverse complement strand
GGCTGGAAACAGGAATTCAGGAAGCAAAATGAGGTCAATCGCGAATTTGTCGCTGCCGATACGGGTGATGGCAGTTTAAGAAAGATCCAGGATTTCGATATGCAAAGATCGATGCGCGAAGTGCAGCTAACCGGTTATGCAGGAACGGAACTTCAGTACAAAGACAATCACCGGGTATTTGCCAAAACGATGTTTCTCCGCCAGGCGTTTGATGAAGCCAGAATTTCTCAAGGTTTTACCGACGCAGAGACAAGTGATATCCGTCGAACGAGACTTAAGTTCTTTTCCAATCAATTATTGATGAATCAAGTAGGCGGTGAACATCGTATTGACTGGTTAAAGGATTTATCCATTAACTGGTTATACACCAATGCAACCGCCAACAGGGATGAGCCTAAAACGCGGGATTATCGTTTTGATTCCGATAATCAGGGCAACTATTTTTTTGCTCAGCGGGCGGATAACAATCAGATTATGTATGCTAATTTGGTTGACAAGGATCAAAGTTGGCGCGTTGACGGAAAATTGCCGTTGCAACTCTCAACCAATCACAAGGTGACTGTAAGTAGTGGTTTTATTAACCAGAGCAAGACCAGAGATTCGGGTATTCAACGCTTTAATTATTTTCCGGTCGGTCCGGATGGATTTAATCCGGCGGTTTTTGCGCAGTCATCCCTGGAAAGTATATTGCGGCCCCAATATATCGGTGCAAATGGGTTTCAACTTCGCGACATAACGCGCCCCACCGATAAGTATAGTGCTTCGCAGAATCTTTTTTCTTATTATGGAAAAATGGATTGGATGTTTTATGACCGGGTCAATATATCGGGCGGATTGCGCTGGGAAGACAATGATCAGAAGGTTGATACTTTTACCCTGAATAATAAACCTACGACTGCCAGGCTCAACAGAATTGATATGCTGCCGTCTACCGTTGCAACTTTTTTTCTCACAGACAAGCAACAACTCCGTGCGGGTTTCAGCCAAACGTTGTCAAGACCGGATTTCAGAGAATTATCGTCAGCGCCTTTTACCGATATCAATACCAATCAGGAAACTGTCGGTAATCCGAATTTGAAACAAACGAGTATCACCAATTGGGATTTGCGCTGGGAATATTACTTATCGCCGACGGAAAACATTTTTGCCGGCTTTTTCTGGAAAGATTTAACCAAACCGATTGAGCTGGTTGCGGTGCCAGGCAGTGCCGGGCTTAATACTTATCAGAATACCGATAAAGCAAAGATCTATGGGTTTGAACTGGAGCTATTAAAGAAATTGGATTTTGTTCATCCTGTTTTGCAAAATTTTTATATCGGCGGCAATTACACGTGGTCGGCATCCAACGTTCAATTGAATGCTCAGAATCTCATGGCGCAAACGACGAACGACAGACCGCTGCAAGGGCACTCCGCGCAGATTTTTAATTTTCAGATCGGTTATGACAACCCAACCTGGAAAACACAAGCCACATTGTTATACAACATTTCCAGCAAACGCATCATGGCAGCGGGTGTGCTGGGTGCGCCGGATAAATACGAGCAGCCGGTGCATCAACTGGATTTTGTGCTCAGCCAGAATTTATACAAGGGATTATCGATGCAGGCTTCCATGCAAAATTTGCTGGATGATGATATCCGCATTACGCAAGGGGATGAAATCACCCGTCAGTTCCGCCGCGGGCGCTTTTTTAATCTCAGTGTCCGCTTGGCTTACTAATGAAGCATCGAGACTTGTAATTTGATTTTTTTGTTTGCCCTTTCGTTGTTACGTAGCGCTTCCGGCTTGGGTTTCTACATTATTCCAACGCGGCCGGTCGCAGTTTGAACGAATGGAACAAAAAGTCATGTTCTTTTTTACATTTTGTTGTAATACGCCTGTCATGTTGACCTGTTAGATTTGCTTCACCCTAAAACTTGGAGGTAGGTCAATCATGTTTAAGTTAAGTCATATAAAAGAAAAATTAATCACTGTATCAACCGTTCTATTGAGTACTGTTGCATTGAATGGATATGCAGCCACAGCAACTTTTGATCCGGCATCGGGCATTGTGGATCTTCCGGTTATTGAAGTTTTAAACGGCGGATCATCGGCATTTTACCGCGCTAAATTACAGCTCAGCGGAAATGAATTGCAACTGGTTTCCGCTGATCCCATATCAGCGATTACAGG
>CAKKRO010000234.1 GCA_919902625.1 Nitrosomonadaceae bacterium | reverse complement strand
CAGGTTTGGCGGCATCTGCTGCCGTGGCAGGCGGAACTGACTACACCCAGCATGCAGCGGGTGCTGATGGAAGCTGTGGTGACAACGGACATTGGCGTACTGCGTATAATGACCACGCATCTCGAGTACTACTCACGACGCCAGCGTGAAATCCAGATCGGCACCATCCGCCGCCTGCATCGTGAAGCCTGCGCCATGTCACAACGCAAATTGCTGACTGAAGAACAAGGGGGAACCTTTGAAGTTTTTCCCCGGCCTGCACAGGCATTGTTTTGCGGAGACCTCAACTTCCCTGCTACGGCATCTGAGCGTACGCAAATTCTTGCTTCGTTCAGTGATGGCACACCCAACTTTCATGATGCCTGGTCTGTATTAAACCCTGGAGTACCGCACGCACCGACGGTCGGCATCCACCCGGTAGATTTCGTCGACCGCCCGGAATGCTTCGACTTTGTATTTATTACCGAAGGATTGGTCAATCAACTCAAAGCACATGGCGTTGATGCCGCGACGGAAGCTTCGGATCATCAGCCGGTGTGGGTTGAATTGAGGTGAGAAGAACTTGTGAGCGATTAAGTTGAATTCTGTAAGAAGATAAGAATTGATTCAGAAGATACGACAACCAAAGTTTTCAAAATAATATTGGTCGATCTCATCGCGAGAAAACTGATGATTCTGCCCGCCGCGCTGGGCGATTTTTAACGCGCCCATCAGAGAGCCGAGTTGTCCCGTGGTTTGCCAATCTAAATTGTTGACAATGCCATACAATAGACCGGCACGATAGGCATCGCCACAGCCGGTGGGGTCGACAATTTCTTTGGGTTTGATGCAGGGAATGGCAAATTGTTTGCCATCGGCATAGATAATGGAGCCTTGAGCGCCCAGGGTAATGATCAATGCTTTGGTTCTATCAGCCAGAGATTCAAGACTACAGCCTGTGCGATCTTGCAGCAACTGACCTTCATAATCGTTGACAGCGATGTAATCCGCTTTATCGATAAAATCCAGCAATTCCTCGCCGTTATACATGGGTAAGCCCTGGCCCGGATCAAAAACAAAGGGTACGCCAGCTTCGTGGAATTCACGCGCGTGTTGCAGCATGCCGTCGCGTCCGTCCGGGGCGATAATGCCCAGCCGGATATCGCGGGCATCTTTCACGGAATTGAGATGCGAAAAATTCATCGCACCCGGATGAAACGCAGTGATCTGGTTGTCGGCCAGATCGGTGGTAATGAACGCCTGTGCGGTAAAGGTATCGGGCACATGCCGCACATGGCTTTGGGTCAGGTTTAATTGTTCAAAGCGTGCGGCATAAGGGGCATAGTCATCGCCGACGGTAGCCATCATCACAGGTTCACCACCCAGCATTTGCAGGTTGTAGGCAATATTACCTGCGCACCCGCCAAAATCACGGCGCATTTCAGGGACCAGAAAAGCCACATTCAATACATGAATCTTTTCCGGCAGGATATGATTCTTAAAATGATCCGGGAAGACCATAATATTATCGTAAGCGATAGAACCGCATATCAGTGTGCGCATGGTTTAACCTGGATTGTTACAAGCTGATGGATTGGACGTGATGTTTGTTTATGGCTCAGGAATTTGGTTTCCAGGTCAAATCAAGCTCACGGGCTGCTTTGACATCATCCAGTTTACGCACTGACAAGGTGTGTGGCGCGCCTTTCACCATATCGGGCTGTAATTCGATCTCCTTCAGGATTTCTTTCATGGAGTTAACAAAAGCATCCAGTGTTTCCTTGGACTCGGTTTCAGCGGGTTCAATCAATAAACATTCTGGCACCAGCATCGGGAAATACGTGGTGGGCGCGTGATAGCCTTTGTCCAGCAAGCGTTT
>CAKKRO010000233.1 GCA_919902625.1 Nitrosomonadaceae bacterium | reverse complement strand
TGCTGATGCTGATGGGTTGCGTGTCTATGCTGGCAACGCACTATCATGTTCTGGGCACTGATAAAGTGGGCCAGGATATCCTCTATCAATCGCTCAAAAGCATACGCGTAGCCCTTGTGATTGGTACACTCACCACCCTGATCATGCTGCCATTTGCGTTACTTCTCGGCATTATGGCGGGTTATTTCAGAGGTTGGATCGATGATGTCATCCAGTATACCTACACCACCTTGAATTCTATTCCCAGTGTGCTACTCATCGCAGCCGCCGTACTGATGATGCAAGTGTATATCGAAACACACCCGGAATTATTCGAGACCATCGCAGCCCGCGCGGATCTGCGCCTGTTATTCCTGTGCATCATTCTGGGCATCACCAGTTGGACCGGCTTATGCCGCTTGCTGCGGGGCGAAACGATGAAACTGCGCGAACTGGAATATATTCAGGCAGCGCATGCATTCGGTGTCTCGCATTGGCGCATCATCAGCCGCCATATCCTGCCTAATGTGATGCACATCGTTTTGATTGCAACGGTCATGGATTTTAGCGGCCTGGTTCTGGCGGAAGCGGTTTTATCTTATGTCGGTGTAGGCGTTGATCCCTCCATGATCAGCTTTGGCACCATGATTAATGCGGCACGCCTGGAAATGGCGCGTGAACCCATGGTCTGGTGGGCACTGCTGGCAGCATTCGGTTTTATGTTTACCTTGGTATTGAGCGCCAATCTATTTGCTGATGCCGTACAAAATGCACTGGATCCACGCACCCAGACATTGAAACAAAGAAACAAATTTTTTCAACGCCTGGGGAAGAAGGAAGAGGCCAAGGCAAACACAGTATCCAAAGCCATAACCTCACCAAGATCTTCTGATCATCCATGAAAAACTTGCTGGAAATAGAAAATCTTGAAACTGTGCTGCACACCGGTCATATACCGGTCCGTGCGGTCGATGGGCTGACGCTGCACATTGCACCCGGTGAAACTTTTGCCCTGCTAGGTGAATCAGGCTGCGGCAAATCCATGACAGCCCTATCCATTATGAGATTATTACCTGATGTGGGCGAGATCATTGCAGGTCAAATCAAAATCGGTGGCAACGATTTACTGCAATTACCTGAAGCCAAAATGCGCAGAATACGTGGAAAGCGCATCAGCATGATTTTTCAGGAACCCATGCTGAGCCTTAATCCTGTCCTGACCATTGCCGGGCAGATTCATGAAGTACTGAAACAGCATTTAAATCTGCCCCATCAAGCCGCTCAAGCCAGAATCCTGGAACTGCTGGAGCAAGTGGGCATCCCGGATGCATCGCGCCGCATGCATGAATATCCGTTCCAGTTTTCCGGCGGCATGAAACAACGCGCCATGATTGCCATGGCGCTTGCCGGAGAGCCTGAATTACTCATTGCGGATGAGCCGACGACCGCACTGGATGTCACTATCCAGGCACAGGTGCTGGATCTGATGCGGCAGATCCAGCAGCGCAATAACATGGCCATTTTGCTGATCACGCATGATTTAGGGGTGGTGTCTGAAATGGCGCAGCGTGTGGCTGTCATGTATGCCGGGGAAATTGTCGAACTGGCGGCCCGGCATGAATTCTTTGATCATCCGGCACACCCTTATTCAAAGCAATTATTTGCCTCCTTGCCTGAGAAACAGAAACGCGATCAAGCATTAACCGTCATTCATGGCAATGTTCCATCATTATCGCAACAATTTACCGGCTGCCGTTTTGTCGAGCGCTGCAATCAGGCTTTGGATCTGTGTCATCAATCCATCCCCCAGTGGCATTCCGTTACCGATGAGCACCAGGTCAGATGTCATCTTTTTAATCAAGACTTGATGTTCGCCCGCAACAGTCCAATAACCGGTAGGGTTGTCAGGCAGGCCACCAGCGCCACACAAACAGTGCCCGGCTCATCCACTTTATTGCAAGTCACCGATCTTAAGGTTCATTTTCCCATTCGCAAAGG
>CAKKRO010000232.1 GCA_919902625.1 Nitrosomonadaceae bacterium | reverse complement strand
ATTAGCTACCGCCATTTTATTTGCCAATGAGACAAACCATACGCAGCTTTGTGCTCCGTCAAGGGCGCGTATCCCATGCGCAGCGCCGCGCCTGTGAAACATTATTGCCCCAATATGGCATTCCATTTACAGAAAATCCTTTGGATCTGGATCAGGTTTTCGGCCGCTCGGCACCTAAAATCCTGGAAATTGGATTTGGCATGGGAGAAAGTACAGCCCTTATTGCCCAGAAACATCCTGAAAATGATTATCTGGCGATTGAAGTCCATACGCCGGGAGTGGGCAGCCTGCTCAATCAAATCGAGGCGCTTGGATTAACCAATCTGCGCATCATTCAACATGACGCCGTTGAAGTACTGGAACACATGTTGCCCGCCGAATGCCTGCATGGCATTCACATCTTTTTTCCTGACCCCTGGCCCAAAGCCAAACACCACAAACGCCGCCTCATCCAGCCCGCGCTGGTTGCCCGATTGTGTGAGCATTTAAAGCCGGAAGGCTATATTCATGCCGCTACCGACTGGGAAGACTATGCCGTACAAATGCTGCAGGTCTTGAATAACGAGCCGCGACTCATCAACACCGCCTCTGATTATGCGCCGCGCCCGGAATACCGGCCACTGACCAAGTTTGAGCAGCGAGGACTCAAGCTCGGGCATGGCGTATGGGATTTAATCTTTTCAAAAAAATAATACCGTTCTTAAAGTAATGATTGCTTCGGTCGATAAGCATCAAGAAACCGGCTTAAGCAAATCAATTACGATGTGGTAAAAGTCACAAATGATCCGCTCTCACTGAGATAAACTCCTGCTCCTTAGAGCAAATCCCGGCAATGAATTTTCTTCTCATTAAACCAAGGAGACCAGAACGATAACAATCCCGATTCAAAGCTTTTCTTTTATCTCATTACTGAATGAATAACATTAACCTCATTTATTCTCAACCGGAATAAAGAAACGAAAAGGACTTGATATGGAAAACCGGCTAAAACTAATCACGTTATTCTCTTTAACCATCCTTTCGCTTGTTGGCATGCCTGCACAAGCCAAAACACAAACTTATGAATGTGCAGCCGATAAGACATGGTTTACAAATCCCAGTATGCCGGCCGAAGTTAAAAAAAGCGCACCGAATGGAGAATCCAATTTCTGTGATTTTTATCAGTTTTCCTGGCAGGCTTTCATATATCTGATGTCTCCCAGCGGCAAAGAGGGCGCGCAAAGAAATTTCCAGGTAACTTCAAACTATCCCATTTTAGAAGTCAGCAAAGATAAAAAACCTGTTAACTCCTGTGACGACACCATTACTGAAAATACATTATTTGTCAGCCTGGATAAAGCTCATGGCTTACCGGAACGCATCCATCAAGCAGGAGATTCAGCCACCATCTACGATCAACAGGGTGATGTGGTTTATTACGATGTCAGATTCAGTAGAAATATGTGCGATGTTTCTGATATTAAAACCAAGAACAATTTTCCTTCCGGCACAACTGAAATGAAAACTGCCTGGAAAGTTCTGAAAGACGGAGAAAAAGATAATTATCTCACCATCGTTACCGATGTAGGCACCCAGAAAAACGTTACCCTGGGTATGATTGGCTTTCACCTGGCCATCGCGACCACAGATCACCCTGAGTTTGTATGGGCAACCTTTGAACAAAAAAATAATGCGCCCGATTGTACTAATCCTCAACCCACTCCTGCAAAAGGCTGGTCTTTTACCAGCAATCAATGCGCCGATCTTTTAAAAAAGAACTCTGTACTCCCGTTGGAATGTAACTTTAATACAGCCAAATCAAGCGAATCAATTACGGGGAATCCTACAGAAATTTGCCGTGTCTATGCCTATGGCACCGATTTGACCGATCCAAATGCGCTTGAAAATTTAGGCAGCATCACCAGTCTCAATGCCAATGTCGCTGCTTTACTCTCGGGCAACATGGCTGTTTTCAAGAATTACTTTAATGTCGGAGCGTTGTGGGTGAGTAACAGCAAAGAAGACTCTTCAATCAGCAACCAGCGCGGTTCATTGCGTTTGGCAAATACGGTGGCGGAAACAACATTCCAGAATGTTGACCTTAATCCTAAAACCAATCAGGGTTTTGCTTCCAACTGCTTTGGTTGCCATAACTTTGAAGGAACTGGTCTAACTACAAACAAAAACACCACCTCTGGCGGTCTTAGCCATATCTTTGATGACATAGCAGCCGGTATGGGAGAATGTCTGGATGTCCAGGCAGGGCCCATCATGAGTAATTCACAGGCAGAAGCTATCTGCGGTGGAGCTTCAGGAGCCTGTGGAAACAGTTCCAGCATACTGAAATGGAATGGGCAATGGACAACCACTGTTCCCGGAAAAATGTCTGTTTGCGGTTGCTGCGGTTCCTGATTAAAAATGCACCCATAGGAAAGTGCCGAAGGATATAAGCTTCTATTCCTTCAGCACTTTTTTTGCGGATTCAATATCAGAACCAGCCTAAAATATAAACAACCTTCTATCACCATCTAAACTTATCCCAACAAAATCACTCCAAGGGACATGTCATATTATTGAATCCCAGGAAACTCCATGCATAAATCCCTTGTTTCAATTATTTCAATCTTTTCCGGCATGTTAATAGCAACTGCAAGCTCCGCGCATCAACACATCCGCCCCGGATTATGGGAAATCACAACAAAATCAGATTTATTGGCGCTGGTGCCGCATATCCCTTCTGAGCACATGGCGCAATTGAATAATCTCGCCCACCGGTATGGCCTCAAATTGCCCAAAATTGAAAATAACGCAGCCACCTCGAATTTATGCGTCACTCAGGAAATGGCGCAACAGGAAATTCCAACTTATTTTTATGAAAACCGCTCCGGTTGCACCGTTCAAAACGCAACCCGTCTAGGCAACAGCTACAAAATGGATCTCGCTTGCGCAAACAAGCATTTTCAGGGGAATGGGTCGGCGCAAGGCACTTTTACCAGTCCTGAAAGTTTTTCTGGAAACACCGGGTTCGACAGCACCTTGCGCGGCACTCCGGTCTATGCATCGGCTGAAACGGTTGGCCGCTGGATCGGAGAGCATTGTGTTGCAGTTAATCCGCTGCCGTGATTCACTCAACTCTTTCTGATTAGCTTATCGTGCTGCAGAAACTGAATGAAGTTCTCCACGCGTTGATAAATCAATGAGTTTTTGGCAACCCCTACCTGACGTTAACCAGCGGCCAGCCTATTAATATTACCGTTATGGTCACAACCGCCGTTAATAGGTTCATCGGTATCCCCACTTTCAGGAAATCGCTAAACCGATACCCGCCAGGACCATAGACCATCAGGTTAGTCTGATACCCCAAAGGCGTCGCGAAGCTGGCAGAAGCGGCCATCATAATAGCGAAAACAAAAGGCACGTTGTTTAAATCGGCTTTTTCAGTGATCTCCAACACAATGGGCAGCATTAGAAGCGCCGCCGCATTATTGGTAATGACTTCTGTCAATAATGATACGGCCAGGTAAGTCAGAATAAGCAGGAGCCAGGGCGTACCGTTACTTAAATCAACGATATTCTCTGCAATATATCCGGCGACACCCGTTTTTTGCAATGCCATACCCAATGCAAACGATGCCGCAATGGTAATAATAACCGTCAAATCAAGGCTTTTCTCCGCCTGGCTGGCAGAGCAGCATCCCGTCATAATCATCAGACCGGCTCCGATCAATGCGCCATTCAGCATGCTGATTACTTCAAAGCTGGCCGCAGCGATCACTCCCACCAGAATACCCCAGGCGAGATACGCCCGTTCATGGCGCGGCGTTTCGGTATTCAGATCATTAATCAGCAGGAAATCCTTGTTATAGCGCTGGCGGCTGACAAAAGCCGGTCTTGCTTCCAGCAATAACGTATCGCCCGCCTGTAACTTGATATTGCCCAGATTTCCTTTGACACGTTCGCCATTACGCGCCACTGCAAGCACCACTGCGCCATAACGGGCACGGAAACGGGCATCCCGTATGGCATATCCCAGCGCAGTACAATGCGGCGATACAACAGCTTCAATCAGACATCTCTCCGCGTGCTGTGTCGTAAACGCTTGCAACTGTTCATCTTCAGTGGATGGCACAATACCATTGATACGCAACAAATCGGAAATAGCATCGGTATCGCCGGCAAACACCAATCGATCCCCCCCCTGGAGCATTTCTTCGGAAGGAGCAGCCGTAATCACAGAGCCTTTTCTCTCAATTTCAACAAGATATAGGCGTTGCAAATGCCGCAGCCCCGCCTGCTCTACAGTTTTACCGACCAAAGGGCCGTTGGGTGCAATCGAGACCTCCAGCGTAAATTCTCGCAGATTTGAAAAAGCCTGACTCTGGGTGCGATCGGGCAATAATCTGGGAAAAAGTACCCACATTAATAGAAAGCCAAAAATGGCAACGGGTAAGCCGACAGCAGTGATCGCAAACAAGGAAAAGCCAGGCTCACCGGTCAATACCTGGTATTGCCCATTAACGATCAAATTGGTACTGGTTCCAATCAATGTCATTGTGCCACCAAGAATGGCCGTATAACTCAAGGGGATCATCAGCTTGGAAGGCGAAATTCCAATTTTACGCGACCAGCTATAAATAGCCGGGATCATGGTGGCGACAACGGGGGTGTTATTGAGAAAGCTGCTCAAAAATACAACCGGCCAGAACATCCTGGCAATGGCGGCACGCACAGTTCTGGGTCTGCCTAGCAGATTATTTACCAGCAAATCAATCGCGCCTGAGGAATGCATGCCCGCAGCAACGATAAACATGGCTGCGACGGTAATTAATCCCGAGTTGCTGAAACCGATTAACGCTTCTTCACTGGTTAGAATCCCGGATACACTCAATATCGTAAGTGCCGCGACCATGACCAGATGGGGGCCGATACGCGTCAATATCAGTGTCGCCAGCACTGCCATACATAGACTCAGCGCAAACCAGCCATGCCATTCCATAGTTTTTTACACCTCAAACAAAAAATCGAGGTGTAATATACATCAGTCCTTAATATAACTGAAAATAATAAAAAGTTATTATCATATATCTTAATACTATATGTAATTTTACCGGTTGATCCAACTGAATAAGGCATTCAACTTCCTGAAGAAGTTGGATTGCTTGCCGTCACTTGTGCAATACAGGGATGCGATTGCAGTTGTGGAAAGAACACGCGTTCCTCATAACGCACATGGGCAACGACCCGATCGGCAAACCGGCGCAGGCGCACGGCAGGTTCGAGGTCACAGGGTCCGCAGGCCAGCATGCGAAGCTCATCATGCTCGGTTAAAATCCGCGCGACAAACTCAGGATCAAGCGCCTCTGCCGCAAGCCGTATCAACTGTTCCTCCTGCTCAAAGTGCGCAGCCATCAGCGCATGCCAATGCGCTTCCATACGCGCCACCGCTGCCAAACAAACAGCACTGTTGTCATTGTCATCCGCCGCTTTCCGGGCGGCACGCGCCATCACCAGCGATGT
>CAKKRO010000231.1 GCA_919902625.1 Nitrosomonadaceae bacterium | reverse complement strand
AACCTTCGATACTGAATCGCTTCCGCGATATGCTGGTTGTTGATTTTCTCAGCATCTGATAAATCCGCAATCGTTCGAGCGATTTTGAGAATACGATGATAGGCGCGGGCTGATAAACTCAAACGGCTGATCGCGTTTTTAAGCAGATTCTCGCTGGCGGTATCCAGTGTACAAAATTGATCGATTTCCTTAACGCTCAGGCGGCTGTTGGTTTTTTCCTGGCGGGTCAGTTGCCGTTGGTGTGATTGCTTGACGCGCTCCCGTATCGCACTGCTTTTTTCACCAGTTGCACGTTGACGCATCAGTTCATCTTGCGGAACTGCCGGGACTTCAATCTGAATGTCGATACGATCCAGTAACGGGCCTGAAATCCTTCCACGGTAGCGGGCGACTTGATCGGGGGTGCAGTGGCATTTTCCGTTGGGGTGGCCGAGATAACCGCAGGGGCAGGGGTTCATGGCTGCAATCAACTGGAACTGCGCCGGGAATTCAGCCTGGCGTGCGGCCCGGGAGATGGTGATTTTCCCCGATTCCAAGGGTTCGCGCAGCACTTCCAGAACTTTGCGGTCAAATTCGGCCAGTTCATCCAGGAATAACACGCCGTGCATCGCCAGTGAAATTTCTCCAGGGCGGGGGTGGCTGCCGCCGCCGACTAATGCAACACCGGAAGCTGTATGGTGCGGTGAGCGGAAAGGCCGGCGTCTCCAATTGCCAATATTAAAACTGCCGTCGCTGAGCGATTGGATGGCGGCGGATTCCAGGGCTTCCGCTTCGGTCATGGGCGGCAGTATGCCGGGAAAACGCGCTGCCAGCATGGACTTTCCAGTGCCGGGCGGACCGATCATCAGAATGCTGTGCCCGCCGGCAGCGGCAATTTCCAGTGCACGTTTGGCGTGCGTCTGACCTTTAACTTCATCAAGATCAGGATAAGTCGAATCTCCGGTCTCAATTTCACGGCCGAGCGTGTTTTGGTAAATCTGCAAGGGTTCTCGGCCGCTGAGATGGGCGCAAATCTGCAGGAGTGATTGGGCCGCGTAAATCGTGGCTTTCTTGACCAGCGCCGCTTCGGCGGCATTTTGTCGGGGCAATACAAAACTGCGGCCTGATTGCGATGCGTTGTAGGTCATCGCCAGTGCGCCATGGATCGGACGTAATTCCCCGGTTAAAGCGAGTTCGCCCGCCCATTCATATTGATCCAGTTTGTCTTTGGGAATTTGCCCGGTGGCAGCGAGAATGCCCAGCGCGATGGGTAAATCAAAACGCCCGCTCTCCTTGGGCAGATCGGCAGGTGCCAGATTGATGGTGATGCGCTGGGCGGGAATTTTGAATTGTGCGTTTTGTAATGCCGCCCGGACGCGATCTTTGCTTTCTTTCACTTCAGTATCGGGAAGCCCCACAATGGTAAAGCTGGGCAGACCGTTGGCGATGTGGGTTTCCACCGTCACCAACGGTGCTTGGATGCCTGAGAGTGCCCGGCTATACAGAACGGCGAGTGACATTTGAGGAATCGTTATCCTGAAAGTTTAGTGTGATCAGGGTTAAACTCAGGGATAAAAAATAGTGCGTAAAAATTTACTTACCGATCCTCTTTTTCCTGTTCTTCTCTGGCTGGGTGAACGGCTGCTTTTTTCTCGGATGATTTGTGTGCAGGCTTGCTCATTTGAGCTTCCAGTTCGGCAACTTTGCCTTCGAGAGCCATTAATTTTTCACGCGTGCGTTGCAAAACTTCTTGCTGCACATCAAACTCATCGCGCGTGACTAAGTCAAGCCGTGTAAAGGCGCCTGATAATAAGACTTTAATATTCTTTTCAATGTCTTTTGCCGGACTGTTTTGAAGTATTTCGCTGACTTTGGCATTGATTTCTTCGATTACATTCTTATTCAGCATCGATGTTCTCCTTATTGAGTGATTCACTACTTGTTGAGTTGGTTATGATGGTGGCGTGATAAAATCTCATTTGAATATCTTTGCAAGATCTGATTATCCACTGTTATTGAGAAGGGTTCCAGTGTTAAGGATCGATGGTTATTTTGTCCTGCTACTTTCAATGAATGGGCTGCCTGTTAAATAACGGTTAATTATTGGGATACATGAATGGAACGCATGCAATTACTTGAAAATTGGCTTAAAGAGCAATTTCCGGCAGAGCCATTTACTTTGCAGCCGGCGTCTGCAGATGCCAGTTTCCGGCGATATTTCCGTGTTTCCTTCGATGACCGGACTTTTGTTGTGATGGATGCACCGCCTCAACATGAAGACTGTACGCCATTTTTGCAGGTAGCGGAAATTCTGGCGGCTGCCGGTGTGCATGTGCCCAAAATATTGGCGCGGAATCTGGAGCATGGTTTTTTGTTGCTGTCCGATCTGGGCAACACAACTTTCCTGCAGGCGCTCCAGAGTCAAGCGGATCTGGCCAATCAGCTTTATGGTGACGCGATGGATGCACTGGTTAAGCTACAGTTGTCGCAACAGGCGGAAGGCTTGCCCGGCTATGATGAAACGCTCTTGTTGAGAGAATTAAACCTGTTCCCGGATTGGTATATCGCCAGACATCTGCAGATAGATTTATCCGAAAAACAGAAGACAGTTCTGCATACGGTTTTTACAAGGATTTTACAAAACAACCTCGCGCAGCCCAGGGTATTGGTACATCGCGACTACCACTCACGTAATTTGATGGTGGCATCGCCCAATCCGGGCATTATTGATTTCCAGGATGCTGTGTATGGCCCCATTACTTATGATTTGGTATCGTTATTCAAGGATGCTTATATCCGGTGGGACGAGGAACGTATTCTGGACTGGATGATTCGCTATTGGGAAAAGGCCCGTCAGGCCGGATTGCCGGTATCTGCTGATTTTGCCGGATTTTACCGGGATTTTGAATGGATGGGCGTGCAACGCCATCTTAAGGTGCTGGGAATTTTCGCCCGCCTGAATTATCGTGATGGTAAAACAACTTATTTGCAGGATATGCCGCTGGTGATGGAATATTTGCGCAAAGCTTGCAAACGCTACCGGGAGCTTCATCTGTTGCTTAACTTGCTGGATGAACTGGACCCTGTTGAATCAGGCCCAAAAATTGGTTATACCTTCTGATACCGTGCCTTTTAAAGCCATGATTCTCGCAGCGGGCCGCGGAGAACGCATGCGTCCGCTCACCGATAATCTGCCCAAACCTTTGTTAAAGGCTGGTGGCGCTGCGTTAATCGAATATCAGTTAAAGAATCTGGCGCGTGCGGGTTTTGTCGATATCGTCATTAACCATGCCTATCTGGGTGAAATGATTGAAAATGCTTTAGGGAATGGTGCGTGCTATGGTGTGAACGTTCACTATTCGCCTGAAAAAATTGTTCTGGAAACGGCGGGAGGGATCGCCAATGCTTTGCCACTCTTGACGGATGAATCCAGCAACGCGCCATTTCTGGTGGTCAATGCGGATATTTATTGCGCAATGGATTTTGCTTCACTGCTACCGGTAATGAGAGCGATGCAGTCGAATGTTGACCAACCCCTTGCGTATCTTGTGCTGGTGGATAATCCATTACACCATGCCGACGGTGATTTCGCATTAAAAGGGGATCGGGTGACGCTGACAGGGGATAATAAACTGACTTTCAGCGGCATCGGCGTTTATCAACCGCAACTTTTTAATGCCATAACACCCGGTGTGGCAATGAAACTGGCGCCGATATTGCGGCAAGCCATGCAGGCAGGAAAAGTGAGCGGTGAATATTTTTCCGGGCAATGGGTCGATGTTGGAACGCCGGAACGGCTTGAATTACTCGATCAGCAACTCAAACTTCAATCGCCATGGCCATTCATTGAACAAATTTAAAGACTTCATGTACTTATGACACAAATTCAGCCTTTTATCACACGCCGGCAACTGATGGCATCCAGAATGCAATCCGGTGTCGCTATCATTCCAACGGCCCCGGAGCGGTTGCGTAACCGTGACGCCCATTATCCTTACCGGTTTGACAGCTATTTTTATTATTTGACGGGTTTTCGTGAACCTGAAGCGGTGCTGGTAATTATTGCCGGAACAGAAAAAACGCCCGCCAGGCATATTCTGTTTTGCCGCGAAAAAGACAAGGAGCGTGAGATATGGGATGGTTTCCGCTATGGGCCGGAAGCGGCCAAAGAGGTTTTTGGTTTTGATGAAACGTATCCCGTTGTCCAACTGGATGAATTACTTCCCAAACTATTGACGGATCAACCTGCTGTCTATACCGTGCTGGGACAAGATCCTGCCTGGGATCAACGTATCATTGGCTGGCTAAACCGGGTACGCGAGCAAGCACGTACTGGCGTGGCAGCACCCAGTGAAATTCATGATTGCCGTGCGATATTGGATGAAATGCGCCTGATTAAGGGCACTGATGAATTGCAGATCATGCAGCGGGCAGCCGACATCTCAACCCAGGCGCATCAGCGTGCCATGCAAACAACCCGCCCAGGAATGCGCGAGTATGAGATCGAAGCTGAATTGCTCCATACCTTCTACCGGCACGGCGCGCAGGCACCCGCCTATACCTCCATTGTGGCAGGTGGCGCCAATGCTTGCGTGTTGCATTATGTTGAAAACAACGCCGAATTGAAATCCGGTGATTTGATATTGATTGATGCGGGGTGTGAGCTGAATGGCTATGCCTCCGATATCACCCGGACATTCCCGGTGAATGGAAAATTCACCGCTGTGCAGAAAGATGTTTATCAATTGGTTCTAGCCGCGCAAGCTGCAGCGATTGCCCAGGTAAAACCGGGAAATAGCTGGAATGACCCGCACCAGGCGGCATTGCATATACTGGCGCAGGGTTTTATTGATCTGGGATTATGTCAGGGCAGTGTGGATGCCGTGCTGGAATCGGAAGATTACAAACGTTTTTATATGCACCGAACCGGGCACTGGCTGGGAATGGATGTGCATGACGCCGGCGAATACAAGCAACAAGGCGAGTGGCGTTTACTGCAACCCGGCATGGTGCTGACCGTTGAACCGGGATGTTATATCCGTCCGGCAGAGAATGTCCCGGAACATTTCTGGAATATCGGCATTCGGATAGAAGACGATGTGATCGTGACGCAAACCGGTCATGAACTTTTGACTGATGCGGCACCCAAAGCAATAGCCGACATAGAGGAGCTGATGCAATGAACGATGAAGAGAAGAAAATTATTATCAGCAGGGTTTCCGAATATCGCCAAAACGAATCAGGGGAATATGAGCGGGTACCCGTTTCACCGGTTAATCGCTGGATTACCTTTGCAATCCTCATTCCGGTCGTTGCTTTCATGGCGCTTATCGGCGTTTTCTTTTTTGCCGCTTTTCTGGCTTTGCTCGCAGTGGCTGTGGTGGTGATTGGGATACGATTCTGGTGGCTGCGCAGGAAATTTGAAAACGCCACGCAGCAACCCGATGATTTAAACCGGGAGGCTGAAGCGGATCAAACGATTATCATCGAAGATGCGCAGATTATTGAGGAAACGGAGATTCATCGGACTTCACGGAAGAAGCACTAGACTGGATCAAGTAGCGCCAGCACAACTGATACTCATATGGCAGTTGCTTCATGGGTGCTGAAATACCCTGAGGAAACTCTGATTAAGCCGGATTTACAAGCAGCGTGCGAGTAAGAATGAAGAATGGATCAATCTGCCAATAAAACGACAATCTGTTAGATTCTTAGCAAAGAAATCCTGATTGAGCATCAATTATCAGGATAACTGAGTGAATTTTGATTTTTATTCACTCAATAGACGTAAATTATGCTGTGTAGGCATCATTGCCTTGCGTGCCATAAAGAGATTGGACAACGCAAATAGCATATAAAGTTGTTGCCCATTCTTATACAAACCATGATAGCGCACTTTCGTATAGCCAAACTCGGACGGCGGCCTGAGCCCGCGCGACTGGATAGTGAGGTGCTATGCGCTGGATGAGCATATCCCAAGGTACAACGGTATCTATTTCATTCAGAAAGCGTTGTCGCCTGGTGGTTTGGGGTTCTTTACAAACCCCGTTTTTGCAAAGCTGCGTTGATTCATCTTGACGATCTTTCAATCGAGAAAAAGAATGCGCTTATTTTACTTGTTTGTATCTGATTAAAGGAGACTTAATCAGAGTTTCCCTGATGAGCTTTTCTTTTATTTCTGAATCCACTTTTGAATTAAAGTATTCATTTCTAATGACGTAATTACCTGAATACTTCAATCATTCTAATCACAAATAATGTTAGGAAAATTTGTACGGATTAAGTGGAATTTAGTTCAATTAGCCCTATTTGTATTACTCTATTGGGTTGGTTTAAGTGCTTCGGCAAACAGCAATATACCTGCAGATATATCCATTCAACCGCCAACAAGATATGTCTGGCTTCAGAATTTTTTCCCACTTTCTGGTTTCTCAGAGCAAGCACTCAACAGTTACCATGTTTACTCATCACCAAATGATGCTTTAGATCCACAAAGAGAGGGGGTATGTTTAGAGCAAGGAGGTGTCTGGTTATGTCACCAAAATGAAAAAATACCTAGCCAAGATGGATGGCTATGGGGATTCAGGTTTTGCAGATCTTATGAACCTGATTATTGTGGATGGAAGGGCGCAAGCATGCATGGAGTTTGCCCATCAAATATTACAGGATTCTATGTCCCCAGTACACTTGGAGGAGGGTGGCATCATGGCTATATTGCATGCCCTGTACCTTCCTACCCTGATGGCGAGAAAGACCTTGCCAAGCCACAAAGTTGCGGCGAGAGAACCCCCAATCCAGTCCATATCGGACTTGGGCGTAAAGAAGTTACTCAATCTATTTATAAAATATGGGGAGGTCAATTTCCAATTGATTTCCAGCTTTACTATCAACATAACGATAGTAAAAGATTGGGTGTTACCTGGCGGCACACTTACTACAAGTTTATAGTTCTTGATGGTCAGGAAATTCCAACGAGTGCACGCGTTTACCGTGGTAAAGGCGCTTTTTTATTTTATAAAGACCAAACTACAGGGGAGTGGCATAGCGATAATGATATCAAAGACTCGCTTATTGAACTTGTTAATGCCAATAATCAACGGACAGGCTGGATTTATGCCGACAGGTTTTCTGACAAAACAGAACATTATGATACTTCTGGGAGACTCATTTCAATCGAAGATCGAAGCGGATTCACTCATACATTGTCATATAACTCAAATGGAAATCTGGTTAATGTTACCGACATTTTCGGACGGCAATTACGATTTACCCATGATGCCTATGGTAATTTTGCCACTCTGACCGACCTTGCGGGTAATCTTTATCAATTTATCTATGAAAGCAATGGCAACTTAACTAGCATTACTTATCCTGATGGCAGAACTCGCATCTACCACTACAACGAACCGGCTCACACCAGCAATACCAATCTTCCTCATGCATTGACCGGCATCACCGATGAAAACGGTATTCGTTATGCCACTTACACCTATGACGGACAAGGCCGTGCGATTATTACTGAGCATGCAGGTGGTACTGATCGGTATATGCTGACCTATAGTGCGGATGGCGGTCACACGATAGTTACCGATCCACTGGGCAGCCAATATGTGCATCAGTTCCAGACCATACTCGGGGTAGCCAGAAGCACTAGTCAATCCCAGCCAGCCGGTGCCGGTTGCACTGCTGCGTTATCGGCAACAACTTACGATATCAATGGTAATGTTGCCAGTCACACGGATTTTAATGGGAACAAAACTTGCTATGCCTTTGATCTGAATCGTAACTTGGAGATTGTTCACATTGAAGGCTTGGCTGCTGGCAGTAGTTGCCCGGATGATCTGTTCAGCTATACACCTGCAACCAACAGATCCGAGCGCAAGATCCTTACTGATTGGCACGCAACCTTTCGTCTGCCTGTTCGAATGATCGAAGCCAGTCGGGAAACAAGCCTTGACTATGATGCTCACGGGAATCTTACCCAGTTTCATATTAAAGACACGACTACCGGTGCTAGCCGTAGCTGGGCAACGAGTTATATTTACCACCCAGTCGTGCCGGGCGTGATAGTGCAAAGAATTGAAGATGGCCCGCGCACCGATGTCGCTGATGTGACTACCATCGATTATTATGCACCAGAGGCTATCTGCACTAATGGTCACTCCGGTTGCCGGGGTCAGGTAGCCCGTGTCACCAATGCCCTGGGCCATGTTACTCAGATTAGTCGCTATAGCGCACACGGTCAGCCTGAAGAAATTATTGATCCCAATGGATTACGTACCGTATTGACTTATGATACCCGTCAACGTTTGTTAACACGCGCAAGTGGCACAGAAACTACCCGTTACCAGTATGATAAGGCTGGACAACTGATACAACTGACACGCCCAGACAATAGTACGCTGACTTATACCTATGACGATGCATATCACCTGATTAGAATCACCGATCGACTAGGAAATACTATCCATTATACGTTGGATGCCATGGGTAATTATGTCAAGGAAGAAATCCTTGATGCCGGTAATGTGTTGTCAAAAACCCAGCGACAGGAATTTGATGCATTAAGCCGCCTGTGGAAAATGATCGGTGCACAAAATCAGACTGCTCAGTTTAGCTATGATCCGAATGGCAATCTCACGCAAACAATCGATGCATTACACCACACAGCCAGCAATCGCTTCGATGCATTAAATCGTCTGATTCAGTCGACTGATCCGGCAGGTGGCCAGATACTACAAAACTACGATGATTTGGATAAAATCACCAAAGTAACCGACCCTAGAAGCATTGATACCATTTATATGACTAATGCCCTAGGCGATATATTGCAGGAAATCTCGGCGGATCGAGGTACTATCACTTATACCTATGACGCTACGGGTAATCAGATCACCCGTACCGATGTACGCGGTGTAATACAAACTACCACCTATGATGCGCTTGATCGTCCTATTGGCCAATCCTACACTACTGTTGTTGATGTGCCGGATACAGCGGCTACTATCTGGCGCTATGACGAAGGAACCAATGGTATCGGACGCTTGACTGGCATGAGTGATGAATCGGGCATCACAACATACCAGTACGATGTGTATGGCCGTTTACTGAACAAAACCCAAATAATCCATTATGGCAAAGAAAGTTTTACTCATACTCTAAGCTACCAATATGACAATAGCGGGCGGTTAGGCCAGACAATCTATCCTTCGGGCATCAGGATCAACACTTTCTATGACATTGATGGCCATCCGGTTGAGATACACATCAATGACAATGTTTTGATGCAAGACATTGTTTATTACCCATTTGGTGCACCCAAAAGCTGGGTTTGGGGCAATGGGCAGCCATACAACCGCAGCTATGATCTGGATGGCCGCCTGACTCAGCATTCGGTAGGAACAGACATCCAGACATTGACCTATGACGCTGCCGGTCACATTATCGGTACGAGTCAAACCAATCCAATCTATAACCGTAGCTTTGAATACGACGTGCTGGATCGGTTGATTCGCCAAGCGGACAATATCAGTACACGGCTATGGGGTTATGATGCCAACAGCAATCGCACTCATGAGCAATCCGGCAGCATGATTTTTCCGTATACGCTGGACACCGGTAGCAATCACCTGCTTCAGGTTGCCGGGCCCGTTGCCAGAATCTACACCTATGATGCTGCAGGCAATCCATTGACTGATGGTATCACTCACTACGCCTGGGATGCCTCCGGCCGGTTGTCCAAAACCATGCTGAACAATAAAGTCAGTGACAATTTATACAATGGCTTGGGTGAACGTTTACTTAAAATTGGCAGCCGCAGCGCCAAAGGCGGACCTTATTTGTACTTTTATGATTCAACCGGGCAGCTCATCGGCGATTATGAAAAAACCAAAGGGGCAAAGCAGACAATCAACTGGATACCAAAACAGGAAACCATTTGGCTAGGCGATATTCCGATAGCCGTCATCAGGCAATCCGTAGCCACTGAACCTGTGCAGGTTTTCTACATTTATACTGACTACCTCAATACACCCAGATTGATCGTAAATCAAAGTAACGCTCCTGTTTGGCGTTGGGACAATGTGTATGCATTTGGTTCAAACCTGCCGTATGAAGATCCCGATGGAGATGGGCAATCATTTGAATACAACCTGCGATTCCCCGGGCAGTATTTCGATAAGGAGACAGGCTTGCATTACAATTATTTCAGGTATTATGAACCTGAAACGGGGCGGTATCTGTCGAGTGATCCGATTGGAGTGGAGGGAGGATTGAATACTTATGGGTACGCGAACGGTAATCCTATTAACAGACTAGATCCATTTGGATTATCAGATGTGACATTCGATCGAGGTAGAGGAACGATCATTATTTACGACAACAAAGGGAATCGAATCGGACAGTTTCCTGCCGGAAATAATACAGCATCGAAAAGTAATGGCCCCTGGCCAAACGGGATATTCCCCTATTCACATTACGTTTTACATCCAAAGAGCGGACCAACGGGTCCGTATGGATCGAATGGTAATCATGTATTCAGTGTACCCGGACGAATTGGTATGGGTATTCACTCTGGTCGTAGTGGGCCGCAATCGAAAACTCTAGGGTGTATTCGGACAACTGATGAGGCAACTGAGTTCTTGCGTAAACTGAATCAAATCGATCCACTTAGAACGATTACGGTAAAATGATGATATGGCAACGCATAACATGTTTTTTAGCCGTGGAAATATGGATAGCTTTGCTATACTATTCACCAGTTGCATTAGCTGATATATGGATTTGTACAGAAGAAGAAGCGCGATCTGCCGAAACAGTAGTGGCAACGGCAAACTCCTGGGATCAAGTGTATCAGCAATTCAGGCGCTATGCGCATTGCGACGATGGAGCAATAGCAGAAGGTTTCAGTGAATCCATTTCTTTCTTGCTTGCAGAGCAGTGGCCAGATATTCAACAGCTTGGCGCGATACTGATATCGCATTCTGCATTCCAAGAATTTGTAATCAAACACATTGATGAGACTGTTCCGAGTAGGCGTTTGGAGTGTATTGTGAGAAATGTGCGTGAAAGGTGTCCCCAAGGTCTAGAAGATATTTGTCATGAGATTGAGACTGAAGTGATTCAGGCGTTATCTCTTGCGGAATAATCTGAAGCACAAAATAATCGTACCAAAAAGTACCAAATCTCGTAATAATCACGTGCCAACGGGAGGAGCTGGCAAATTATCATCACCGGAATACTTCCTGTGGAGACGATCCAGGCTATGATCGATCAATATGATATATGAATTATCGATAGCGATGACCGCGCAATAACCTGCTTAATCTTTAGCGCCCATTTCCAATGCCAGCTTTCTGGATAATTGAGCCGTTTCTTCGGTCACTTCGATGTCCAGCCATCCTTGCAGGTGCGTGCAGGTGATATCTGCTAATGCCTGAATCCAGTCACTGCGCTCGTTGAGGCAGGGAATGTAATGAAATTCCTTGCCGCCCGCCTGGATGAAGGTATTTTTCGCTTCCATCGCGATTTCTTCCAGCGTTTCCAGGCAATCGGAGACAAATCCGGGGCATACCACGTCCACGCGCTGCGTCTGATCTTTACCCAGTTGCATTAAGGTCGTGGCGGTGTAAGGGGTTAGCCATTTGGCTTTGCCAAAGCGTGATTGAAAGCAGACTGAATATTGATGGGGATTCAAAGCCAGTGCTTCAGCGAGTAATCGTCCTGTTTTCTGGCATGCGCAATGATAGGGATCTCCCTTGTCCAGGCTTGCTCGCGGCGTGCCGTGAAAACTGATGATCAGTTTGCCGGGCTGGCCATGCGTATCCCAGTAGTCGCGTACATTCTGTGCCAGTGCGGCAATATAAGCCGGATGGTCGTGATATTGTTTCACCGTGCGGATAGCCGGTTGATTGCGCATTTGTTTTAACACCGCAAAAACATTATCCATGGCGGCTGCCGTACTGCTGGCGGCGTATTGGGGGAAGAGGGGGATGACGAGAATGCGTTCGCAACCCTGTTGCTGCATTTTTGCCAGCACAGTGGCAACCGATGGTTTGCCTATGTTCATGGCATATTCAACCAGCGGCGGATTTTTCAAGCGGGTTTGTAGTTCTTGCTGCAATAATTTTGTTTGCCGCTCGGTATGAACTTTAAGGGGGGAGCCTTCCGGCATCCAGATTTGCGCGTATTTCTCAGCCGATTTTTGGGGCCGGAAAGGGAGTATGAAGCCATGCAGAATAGGCCACCAAACCAATTGGGGTATTTCAATCACGCGGGGATTGCTCAGGAATTCTTTGAGATAAGGACGCAATGCCTGGGCAGTCGGAGCATCAGGCGTTCCCAGATTAATTAATAACACACCGGTTCTATTGGGGGAGCCGTGCTGATAGATGGATTTAGAAGCCATAGGTATAAAAATTTAATTCGTATTAATGCTGTGATAAGCCGCTGGAGAGCAGTTTTGCTGTGATATCGACAATCGGGATAATACGCTCATAAGCCATGCGCCTGGGGCCGATGACGCCGACGGTGCCGACGATTTCTCCTTCTATTTCATAAGGCGCCGTCACGACACTGAATTCTTCCAGCGATGCGACATCCGATTCGCCACCAATAAAGATCTTTACGCCATGGGCTTGACGGCTTAATTCGAGCAATTGTAATAGCTTCGTTTTACGTTCAAACAATTCAAATAATTTTTTCAGGCTGATCAGATTATCCGACAGATCGTGAACCTGCAGCAGATTGCGCTCACCGGCCAGAACTACAGCTTCGCTACTTTCATTGATGGCGTCGCCACCGGCCTCAATGGCGGCACTCATCAAACTGATCATTTCACCGCGCAGTTGTTTCAATTCGTTATCCAGGCGGCCGCGAATTTCATCCAGTGTGCAGCCGGCATAGTGCTGATTGATAAAATTGCCGGCTTCAATCAGGTCGGATTGGCTGTAGGCGGTATGGGTAAAGATGATGCGGTTTTGTACATCGCCCTCAGGCGTTACGATAATCAGCAGGATACGCTTCTCGGATAATGCCATGAATTCGATGTAGCGGAATACGGCGCCTTTTCGTTTGGGAGTGATGACTACGCCCGCGAAGTGAGTCAGTTCTGAAAGCAGTTGTGACGCGACATTGATTAAACGTGAAGGATTGTCAGGGTGCAACTGGTTTTCCAGATGATTCAGTTCCATCTTATCCAGTGTTTTAACCACCAGGAGTGTGTCGATAAAAAGGCGATAGCCTTGGGGCGTCGGAATTCTTCCGGCTGAAGTATGCGGACTGGTCACCAGTCCCATTTCTTCAAGATCGGCCATGACATTACGGATGGTTGCAGGACTGAGGTCTAATCCGGAGAATTTTGAGAGGGCGCGGGAACCAACGGGCTGGCCTTCGTGGATATATCGTTCTACCAGTGTTCTTAATAGTATTTGAGCACGTTCATTTAACATAGCGTGATTCTACACCAATCAGCAGATTACATAGTTGAGTTGTAAGCAGTGATTCTGCCCCATCTATGCTAAACTTTCCAAGCATCAGCATATCGATATTCCGATATTCATTTGGAGTTCACTGCCGGTTTAAGTATTTTTAGGAAGTTTGTTTTTAAGTTTGTTAAATATAGGCCGTGTGGCCGTTTTACAATCTGCACAGATTATTCGTTGACTGGGCGCCGTTCTTAACGGTAATTTTAGCGTTTATATTTAATGCTGAATCAACATAATAGCTAAATTTTAGGTAATGAATTCTTCATTCACAACTATCGCACTGATCGGTAAGCATAAGAATCCGGAAATTGCGGTTCCGCTGCTGAATCTTGCCGAATATCTCACCGGGCATAATTATAAGGTTTTGCTGGATCATCTCACGGCATCCCAGGTTTGTTGTGACAAATTTCCCGCCGTTTCATTGGAGGAGATAGGTGAGCAGGCTGATCTTGCCATTGTCATGGGTGGCGATGGCACAATGTTAAACATCGCACGCATGCTGGTTTCGTATGATGTGCCTTTGATCGGCATCAACCAGGGGCGGCTTGGTTTTCTCACCGACTTGTCCGTCGATACCATGTTTGAAACGCTGGATGAGATGCTGGCAGGGCAATATACCACCGAACGCCGCATGTTGTTGCATGCTGAAGTCATTCGTGATGGTACCAGCAGTTTCGGTGCTTTGGCGTTTAACGACGTCGTGCTGTATCGCGGGATGAGCAGCGGCATGATTGAGTTTGAAGTGAGAGTCAATAACGAGTATGTGAATACGCTACGCTCTGATGGCTTGATTGTGACAACACCCACAGGATCGACGGCTTATGCACTGTCATCGGGTGGTCCCATCTTGCACCCCAGCCTGGATCTGATTGCTTTGGTACCCGTTTGTCCGCATACGCTGAGTAACCGACCCATTGTCATCGGCCCCGATGCCAGTGTTGAAATCCATATGCACAGTTCTGCCAATGTGCGCATTAACTGCGACAGTCATTCCTGTTTTGATCTGGAGCAGACGGACAATATTATTGTGCGGCGCTTTCCCAAAACAGTCCGGTTGTTGCACTCAAAAAATCATAGTTATTACCGTATGCTCAGAGAAAAACTGGGCTGGAGCGAGTTTCCCTGATATGTATCAGCATCAGATTCAATCATGCTAAAACATTTAAGCCTCAGGGATTTTGTTATTGTTGATCAGATGGAGCTGGATTTTATGCCCGGTTTTACGGTACTGACCGGAGAAACCGGAGCGGGTAAATCCATTTTGATTGATGCGTTGACATTGGCCTTGGGGGAGCGTGGCGATGCCAGTCAGATACGCCTTGGGTGTGAGCGTGCTGAGATCAATGTGGCCTTTGAAATCGGCAACTTGCCAGACTTGATCCGTTGGCTTGATGCAAATGATTTGCAAGGTGATGCCGGTATTTGTTTGATGCGGCGCATTATTGACGCCGGTGGCCGTTCGCGCAGTTATATCAACGGGCATACGGTTACTCTGCAACAACTGCGTATTGCCGGCGAGTATCTGGTATCGATTCATAGTCAGCATGCCCATCAATCGTTATTACAAAAAGATGCTCAACGTGAGTTACTGGACGCTTTTTCCGGTTGTGGTGATCTGGCCCATGCGGTCAAGCTGGCCTACCACGATTGGCAAGACCGTTATCAGCAAAGAATGGCCACGGAGCAACGCGCGGCGGAATCACTGGAAAAACGTGAACAGCTTGAATGGCAATTACGTGAATTATCAGCGTTAAATTTTTTACTGGAAGAATGGCAGACGCTGCAGGTAGACCACAGCCGCTTATCCCATATGGCATCATTGCTGGAAGCGGCCGAATCGGGCATTGAAACGCTGTCCGAGAATGAAGCGGCAGTGCTGACGCAAATCAATTCAGTACATAGCCAGTTGCAAAATTTACTCGAATATGACGACCAGCTTAGAACCATTATAGATTTGCTGGATGCAGCCCGAATCCAGTTACAGGAAGGTATTTACGAGCTTAAACACTATCGCCAGCAGCTTGATCTGGATCCGCAAGTATTGCAAACCATTGAACAGCGGCTGTCAGCGATCCACGCAACAGCCAGAAAATTTCGCGTAACGCCGGAAGAATTACCCCAATTATTGGAGACTATTAATCATCAGCTTGAAGCATTAGGCTCCGATTCAGATATCAGTCATTTGAAAACACTGGAAGCTGCCGCACAGGCTCATTATTTTAAACAAGCCAAAGCATTAAGTGCCGCACGTCAGAAAGCCAGTGAAACGTTATCACAGCAGGTGAGCGCTTCCATGCAGACTATCGCCATGCCTGGAGGGAAATTTTCGATTGCGCTTACTCCTTTGGAGCAAGGCAATGCCAATGGCCTGGAGCAGATTGAATTCCAAGTTGCCGCGCATGAGGGAATACCATTGAGACCTTTAGCCAAAGTAGCCTCGGGCGGTGAACTGTCGCGTATCAGTCTGGCCATACAAGTCATTACCAGTAAAGTTGGAACGGTGCCCACACTCATTTTTGACGAGGTTGATGTCGGGATTGGCGGACAAGTTGCTGAGATTGTCGGCAAGTTATTACGGAAACTGGGAAAGGAGCGGCAAGTATTATGTATTACACATTTGCCGCAGGTGGCCGCGACCGGAGATCAGCAATGGCAAGTGTTTAAATCAGCCGATCATGCCGGAAGCAGGCAGGTTCTGAGTAAAATTACCATCCTTAATCAACAAGATAGAGTAGAAGAAATCGCGCGGATGTTAGGGGGGGTTAATATTACCGAGACAACGCGTCAGCATGCGGCAGAAATGTTACAGAACAGCGCATGTGAGTAGGCTAAGATAAGCTTTTAATATTAAATACTTAACCATACAACATTAAATTTTGATTAAAAATTAGACTT
>CAKKRO010000230.1 GCA_919902625.1 Nitrosomonadaceae bacterium | reverse complement strand
ATTTACGCTTCATTTACCGACAACCCTTCATCCCGGTCTTTTTGTACAACTCTACTTGTCAGCGAAGAAGCGGTTTTAGGCCAGCGTGCACTGCGGAATCGGTCTTTTCCCAACCACATCAGGCACACCTTGTCGGACTGATTCCCGCCAGAACACCATCACCGCGCCGAGGCAAGGCGTGATGATATTCCCGAATTTTTCCCATTGCCCCGCACCCAGTGGATTCCCAGGCAGTACTTCGTGCTGCAATGTCGTCCCAACACAATGTGCAACAAAGAGCCCGCACCATGGAATGTCATCGCCGGCATAGTTGATATCAAGATCCTTCGCCCAATCCATAATGACAGGATTATTCTTATCGCCAAGCGCTTCCTTCGTACCCATCAAGTGCTTGGCTTCTTCAAACCAAGGAAGGAGTAGTTTAATGGCCGATGGAACATTCTTGAAGAGGGCTGCTGTGGTTTGCGGGCCTACAATACCATCCACTTCAAGACCTTGTTGCATTTGAAATTGTCTGACTGCGGCAATGGTGTTGCGTCCCCAAATGCCATCAATCGCGCCCGGATCAAAACCTTTGTTTCTCAGTGCTTGCTGAATCTGTGTAATTGCATTGTCTCCCATTATCCCTCCGCGATTCCTCATGAATTCAAGCGGATTGAGTAAACAATCCGGCAGTGGGATTATGCAATATTTTCCTCTGTTATTTCTACTGCTTATTTTCTTATCAAATCAGACAAATGATTGAGCAATTCATCCTCTTTATAAGGCTTACCAAGAAATATATTCACCCCCAGATCCTGGGCAATTTTCCGGTGTTTTTCCGCGGTTCGTGAGGAAATGATGATCATTGGGATATGGGCCGTTTCCGGGTTCGCGCGCACCCATTCAATCAATTCAAAACCATTCATTTTAGGCATCTCCAGGTCGACGAGCATGACGTCCGGTATGCTGTCCTGAAGTATTTCAAGCGCCTCCTTGCCATTCTTAGCAATCAACACATCACAACCCTCACGTTCCAGCAGGCGGCAGGTTACTTTGCGTACCGTCAATGAATCATCCACCACCATGATGGCGGGCGCCTTGATGGGTTTCTTCTTAACGAAAGCAGTTAATTCGGATAGCGGTGTACTGAGCACTTTCTGAACATCGGTGCGTTGTATCAGTTTCACCGGATTCAGGATCAAAATAACTTCGCCATCGCCGGTAATCGTAGCGCCTTCAACACCGGGCGCATGTGCAAGCTGTGAACCGATGTTCTTGACCACCAC
>CAKKRO010000229.1:12169-30166 GCA_919902625.1 Nitrosomonadaceae bacterium | reverse complement strand
CAGGAACAAAGCTCAGGCATTGAGCAAGTGAATCAAGCCGTGACCCAGATGGATGAAGTCACCCAGCAAAATGCAGCCTTGGTGGAAGAGGCGGCGGCAGCGGCTGAATCCATGCGGGATCAGGCGCAAGCATTAACGCAAGCGGTGGGTACCTTCAAACTGTCGGGTGGTGACAGCAGTTCAGCGCTCGCATCCGTTAAAAGAAGCAACCGTCCAACCACTGTCGCCAAGCTGCCCAATCGCGGGCCTGCCACCCGGAAGGTTGCCGCAAGCTCAGAAGCAAGCCAGCCCCGCAAGGTTGCAGCAGGCGGCGGTGGCGATGACTGGGAAGAGTTCTAAATCGCCATCCAGTGACCACTGAATATGACAGGAATGAATCTGCATTGTTTGTAAGGTATCGCTAATAAACCATCAGATTCAATTCCTGGAATATTTAACAAAAAAACAGCACAACAAATATCGTTACTGAATGGCTCTGGGCGTATTCACGGCTGACTGAGCATGATGTTCCTGAAGGCATGGTAGATGAAAAACTCTTCCTCCGGCACCACCAGCGATGCGAATTCGGGATAACGAAAAATACTACTGGTTGAACGTGGATCGAGCAACAAGACCGCCTTCCTGCCATTGGGCTGAGCCAGATCAATGAACAAGCCACCGGGCTCGATATCCACCCATCTGCGGGTTTCCGCCAGCAACTCGGCCCGTTCGACGATATTACTGTGTCCTTTGATGCGAACTGTAATCACTTCTGTACCGGTCGGATGCGGCGCACTCGAGTAATTTACATTATGGCGCTCAAGTATTGGACGGATAATGTCCTGATGGCGGATAACGGCCAGCATGGCCGGATAAGCCACTTCATCCGCATTCACTTGTTGGCGGTGATCGCGGAATTCGAGCTTCTCGAGTTTCCGGGTATCGAGCCGGCGCATCGAAATCAATGCTTTTGGGTTATCGCGATTGACTTCAAAACCGGCGAACAAGGTCAGTGGCTCGCTGTGCAACACGGCACGCGCGGCGGTGGTTCGTGCGCGAATCTCAGCGCGCCGCTCATGTGCCAGCGTGAGAAACGACCGAATGCATAGCAACTGGCGTTCCACCCGTACTGCGATATTCCGGTACGTCGGGAACGTGTCCGCACGCGAATCAAGCTTGGTTTCGACCAGCATCGATAGCGCACCGGACATGCCCGCAGTATTGCGAAAATTGCGCAATGTCAGGCCACCGTTCGTGATCGGTTGCTTGATGCTGACGATTTCCCCGATATAGCGGTGTGCCGGCAGACCACCGGCAGACACGCGCCCGGTAATCGCGGGCAGGAACGTATTGAGGGCATAATTGCGCAACGTAACCGGCACCGCCGGGTTGTTACTGATTTCGAACTGCGCATCAAAATCAGTCAGATATCCATCCTTGGCGAGTGTCTCGCGTTTCAGTACAGCCGACTCATGGGAATCGAGCACTGCATCTGGCGCATAATAGCTCACCGCTTGTTTCAACAGACGTGTTTCGGGTTGTGAGAGCAGCACAAAATCGGTATTGATATTGATGCCATTGGCGTTCGACCGCCGCTTCAGATCCCGTCCATCGGGATTTGCGTTAGGCAGCAGAATCACATCGAGATCCTCGAGCAACGGCCGCAAGTCGCCGCTCAGCAGCTCGCGCGCAAGCGCCAGCAACGCCTCACCGCCCGCAGGTTCCGCCGCACCATGTTGAGTGCCGATCACCATCACTCTGAGGCGCGGCGCGGCATCCTCCGCACGCGGCGCTGTCAAGCGTATGACCTCGATCGGGCGGCCCTGGACGCTGTCACCGATCGATTCCGTGCGCGCAAGCGCCGGATGGCGGCCGGCAAGCGCATGGATGAAGGTGCTCATCTCGGCGGACGTGCTGATTCGTGAATAACCCGCCGCCTCGAGCGGCGTGGGCAGCGGCACAGTGGCATCCGATTCTGCATGGAGTGCGGCGGCCGCCCCTGTAACGAGAAGAAAGGTGATCGCGTGGAGCAGTTTCATTGCGGCGAAAGTTCCTGATGTCGTTGATAGCACTCTGTATTTTACCGGTTACGCTTTTGAATGGTTCCGCCGCAATGGTAATCCAATGCGAATTGCCCAATTTAAGCCAGGCATCCTGTAAGTTAAAACACAAAACCTTCCAAGTCAAACCGCCATACCGAAATTAATAGCTGACCATCTCGTCCAACCAAGGGGTTTTTAGGTTTAATTGAGTCCGTTAACCGTAAGAACCATTCCAGTAATAATAAAACGCTCATCTTGTACTATAATTCCGATCTACTGACAGATTCATACCAATTCCGTATTAAAACTAAATCCATGAACACCTCAGATATCAAAAGTTATATGCAGTCCGTCGGCCAGGAAGCGCGCGCGGCGGCGCGTTGGGTTGCGAAAGCGGATACGGCGGCCAAGAATCATGCGCTGACCGCTATGGCTAATGCCATCCGCCGGGATGAGCCCCTATTATTAGCGGCCAATGCCAAAGATCTGGACAATGCGCGCGCCAAGGGTCTGGAAGCCGCCATGACCGACCGTTTGACTTTGTCGGCCAAAGGCGTGGCCACGATGGCGGAAGGTTTATTGCAGATTGCTGCGCTGGCTGATCCGGTGGGCGAGATCAGCGGATTGAATTACCGTCCTTCCGGCATACAGGTGGGAAAAATGCGCGTGCCTTTGGGTGTGATCGGCATCATTTATGAAGCGCGCCCCAATGTGACAGCCGATGCAGCGGGTTTATGCCTAAAAGCGGGCAATGCGGCTATTCTGCGCGGTGGCTCGGAGGCCATTCATAGCAATCAAGCTATTGCCGCCTGCGTTAAAGAGGGATTGAGATTGGCCGGTTTGCCGGAAACGGCGGTGCAGGTGATTGCAACCACCGATCGCGCGGCAGTCGGCGAGTTAATCACGATGAAAGACTTTGTCGATGTGATCGTGCCACGCGGTGGCAAGGGGTTGATCGAACGGATTGCCAATGAAGCGCGTATCCCGGTGATCAAGCATCTGGATGGGGTGTGCCATGTGTATATTGACGATCAGGCCGATTTTGATAAGGCCGTCAGGATTGCAGACAATGCCAAAACCCAGCGCTACGGCACCTGCAACACGATGGAAACGCTGTTGATCCATGAAGGCATTGCACGAGAAATACTGCCTGCTTTGAGCAGGATTTATTTTGACAAAGGTGTCGAATTGCGCGGTGATGCGGCAGCCTGCGGCATTATTCCGCAGATGAATGCGGCTACTGAGGCTGACTGGTATGAAGAATATCTGGCACCGATCTTGAGCATCCGCATTGTCAATGGACTGGATCAGGCGATTGATCATATTACACGCTATGGCTCACAGCATACCGACGCTATTGTCACGGAAAATTATACACGTGCGCGCCGTTTCCTGCGGGAAGTGGATTCCAGTTCTGTGATGGTCAATACCACCACGCGTTTTGCCGATGGCTTTGAATATGGCCTGGGTGCCGAAATCGGCATTTCCACCGACAAAATCCATGCACGCGGACCGGTCGGTCTGGAAGGACTGACCAGTCAGAAATTTATCGTGCTGGGTGATGGTCAGTTAAGGCAATAACCCGTTTTTAAATACATTTAGATCATAAAAAATGAGTGCGTAGCACTCTATCTGCAAAAAAGGGTGCTATGACTCAAGTTGTCGAAATAAAGATTCCCGATATTGGTGATTTCAAGGATATTCCTGTCATCGAAGTGCTCGTTGCTCCCGGTGATGTCGTTGAAAAGGAAACTTCTCTGATCACGCTGGAAACTGACAAGGCTTCGATGGAAGTGCCTTCTCCGCAAGCTGGTGTGGTGCAGAAAATCAAAGTCAAAGCGGGCGATAAGGTGTCCGAGGGTTCAGTTATCCTGACCCTGGCAGTAACTGAACAATCCACAGATTCGACGGGTTCAGGGACAACAAACGAAACCAGCGAAAAAACAGTGGCTGTATTGACTGCCCCAACATTCGGAACAATATCGTCCCAATCAATTCCACATGGAGACATTCATGCCGATGTGGTTGTCCTCGGCGCGGGACCCGGAGGCTATACTGCGGCCTTCCGTGCTGCCGATCTGGACAAGAAGGTGGTTCTGATAGAACGTTATTCCACATTGGGCGGCGTGTGCCTGAATGTCGGCTGCATTCCGTCCAAAGCCTTGCTGCATGCGGCCAAGGTGATCACGGAAGCTAAGGATGTTGAGTCGCACGGCATTGTTTTTGGCAAACCCCAGATCGATATTGACAAGCTGCGTGCCTGGAAAGAATCGGTGATCGGCAAACTGACCAAGGGATTGAAAGCGCTGGCAAAGCAGCGCAAGATCGAAGTCGTTCATGGCAGCGGAAAGTTTCTCACGCCGTACCTGATTCAGGTGGAAACCACCGAGGGTCAGAAAACAGTTTCGTTTGATCACTGCATCATTGCGGCCGGTTCCAGTGTCACCCGCATCCCCGGTTTTCCTTATGATGACCCGCGCCTGATTGATTCTACCGGAGCACTTCAGCTGGAAAGCGTACCCCAGCATATGCTCATTATCGGCGGCGGCATTATTGGCCTGGAAATGGCGACGGTGTATGCGGCATTGGGAAGCAAAATCAGCGTGGTGGAATGGATGGATCAATTAATCCCGGGTGCCGATCCTGATCTGGTCAAACCATTGCATCGCCGCATAAAGAAACGCTACGAAGCGATTTATCTCAAAACCAAAGTAACCCGTATTGAAGCCGGTGAATCTGGACTTAAAGTCACCTTTGAGGGTGAAAATGCGCCGGAACCACAAACCTATGACCGCATTTTAATGGCAGTTGGGCGCCGCCCGAATGGACGCGCTATCGGCGCCGAGGATATCGGCATTCAGGTCAACGAGCGCGGCTTTATTCCGGTGGATCAACAGCTACGTACCAGCCTGCCACATATTTTCGCGATTGGCGATATCGTGGGTGAGCCGATGCTGGCGCATAAAGCCACATACGAAGGCAAGCTGGCGGCTGAAATTATTGCCGGGCACAAAGCCATATTCGATGCCCGCACCATCCCTTCCGTCGCTTATACCGATCCTGAAATCGCCTGGATGGGCCTCACGGAGAAAGAAGCCATCAAACAAGGTATCGATTATGAGAAAGCCAGCTTTCCCTGGGCGGCCAGTGGCCGCGCCATATCCATGGCACGTGAAGAAGGATTGACTCAGTTGCTGCTGGATAAAAATACACGTCGCATACTGGGTGCCGGCATGGTGGGTATCAATGCCGGTGAGTTGATTGCTGAAACTGTTCTGGCTCTGGAGATGGGTGCGGATATGGAAGACATCAGCCTGACCATTCACCCTCATCCCACACTGTCGGAAACGGTTCTGTTTGCTGCCGAAATGGCTGAAGGAACTATTACCGACCTTTATATGCCCAAGAAATAGCCTATAAATTCAAGGTTGGCTTTGTCCTGTCAGTCCTGTTATATTTCTGCGTTAACCCTAATACTTTTACAAATTTTATGATGGCTTCCCAAAGAATTTATATTATTTCATTCGCATTACTATGGGTTTTATGTGGCGTGATAACCGACGCGCTGGCAACGCATATCTCAAAACCCATTCTCATTGATCCTGAAACAGACTATATCATCGGCAGCACTGTTATTATACGGGGATGGGTTGACTATAATGCACAGCCAACTTCCGATGTCCCACTCAATTTCAAGCTGACCCGCCCTGATGGAACCTTGGCCGTTGATCAGACATACCCAAGCGATCAGGAGGGCCGGTTTGAATTCAAGTTTGATACTAAAAATGCAATGCCGGGCATCTATCAATTAACCATCACTTCACACTGCCTGGAAATTCATCGCTATGCTTGCACCTACCAGAACCAAACACTGTTTATTCACCTGAACAATCCATAAAAATATTTTATGGATTGTTACTGAATCACTTCCATGGACAAGTATCTCAAGCCATACCCAGTAAAACAGGCCAATTTATTGACGGCTACTATCAATGGCAACAATGGTATCAGTTCAAAGAATTAGAAAATAAAACAACTTATGAGAATTGATCATTCATCTTTTACCAAAATCCGCCATCGCTGCTGGATCATCATTCTCATTCTTCTTATGCTGCCGGCTTGTAATATACGAGAAGAAGGATTGTCGGCACGTGAGGCGTCCATCAGTGCCCGGGAATCAGAACTGGTTACTTTATTTGCTGAATTGGTTGAGCAGAGAAAGGCATTGGAAAAAATTCAACCTGATAAATTTCCAAAACCAAAAAGCAACTCAAGCTTAAATAAAACCAACACCTGTCCATGCGACAACACCAAGGGTATCGATACATCCCAAAAAGCACAGTCAATGCTAACGGATACCCGGACAATATTGGGAGGACTGGAAAATGTCTATCTTGATCCGCCGGGGTTGGAATTCAGCGCACGAATCGATACCGGCGCTCGCACATCCTCATTGAATGCCATTGATATTGTTGAATTCGAACGGGATGGAAAACCCTTTGTAAAATTTAACGTTATCCACCCCCAGACTGGAGAAATGGTAGAACTCACCCGGCGTTTACGCCGTTATATACGAGTCAAGGAACGGGGTGACAGGGAATCGCAGCGGCGTCCTGTGGTCAGGATGCGTGTCGTACTGGCTGATATCAATGAACAAATAGATTTTACATTGGAGAATCGCAGCAAGTTTAGGCATCAGGTGTTGATAGGGCGCAATTTGCTACGCGACCTGGCCATCGTGGATGTCAGTAAACGTTTTACCACGATTAAAATCGACAATCTGGAAAATGGCGGACTGAAGTAATGCATGCCAAACTGAGACTGTATATTATCGTTATCCTGATGATGGGCTTAGGAATCGGGTTGATTTTATATAAGCACTTTGCTTTGGGGTTTCCATTATCGCCTGATGACAAGAAATCGGTCTGGACCATTGAAGCCAAGATCGATTTTATTGCACGTGGCGATCCTGTTATCGTCTCCTTCGCTTTGCCCCCCCAGACCCCCAATACTGTTTTTATGGAAGAAGATTTTGCTTCTCCCGATTACGGGTTCAGTGAGTTAACCTCTCCGGCAGGGCGTCGCGCCCAATGGAGTAAAAGAACCGCATCGGGTCCGCAAACAGCTTATTATCGTTTAAGTGTTTATGAAATGGATCCGATCACCGGGACAGTTACATCAGATCTTCCCTCCGAGCCGGAAAAACCTGAATTTGATGAAGTGCTTAAAACCGCAGCGACCACACTGTTGGATCAGGTGCGCAGCAAATCCGCCAATACTGAAATTTTTACGCGTGAATTGATCAGCACGTTAAATTCCAATGCTCCCAGTCAGAATCAGCGCTTGCTACTCAATGATCAATCCAGTGAGGACTACAAAACGCATCTGATCATTAATTTACTGGCACTGGAAGGTATCAGCGCGCGTATTGTCCGCGGCTTGTACCTGAAAGATGGCCGGCGCAGACAATCCCTTTCCAACTTTGTGGAAGTTTATATTGGCGGTCAATGGCTGTTATTTAACCAGGATTCCGGCGAAAGCGGAGAACCCAGGAATTTTCTGATCTGGCAGCGTGGAGACCAATCCTTACTCGATGTGGTCGGTGGTAGAAACTCGCAAATTTCCTTTTCTATCATTAGAAATGTGCATTCAACCCGGAATCTGGTGGTACGTGACGGCATGAACAAGCAAGCCGGCTTGGTCGACTTCTCCATCTACAGCCTGCCCATTGAGCAGCAGAATGCATTCAAAATGATTTTGTTATTACCCATCGGCGCATTGATTGTTGTCATTATGCGCCTGCTGGTCGGCATACGGACTTCCGGCACCTTTATGCCTATTCTGATTGCATTGGCGCTGATACAAACCACTCTGCTGACCGGCATCATTATCTTCCTGACCGTGGTCGGAACGGGGCTGCTGATCCGATCTTATTTGTCACGCCTGAATCTACTCTTTGTGGCGCGTATTTCAGCCGTAATCATTGTGGTGATTGCGATTATGGCGAGTATCAGCATTATCAGCAATAAACTGGGACTCGACCAGGCCATGACCGTTACTTTCTTCCCCATGATCATTCTGGCATGGACCATCGAACGTATGTCTGTTCTATGGGAGGAAGACGGCCCCAGAGAAGTTTTTATCCAGGGGGGTGGCAGCTTGTTGACGGCAGTGATTGCTTATTTGTTTATGACTAACCGGACGATTGAATATCTAACTTTTAATTTTCCTGAATTGATGCTGGTCAATCTGGCGCTCATCCTGATTCTCGGACAATATACCGGCTATCGATTATCTGAGTTATATCGTTTTCATTCTCTGGAAAGGCGCCATGTTTCTGGCAAGCGCTAGGAAACTCAGGAGTTTTGGCATCATCGGAATGAATCAAAGAAACTTTGGTTTGATCTCCCGCTATAACCCGCGCCATTTATACCCGCTTGTTGACGACAAACTAAAAACCAAATTGCTGGCACAGAAAGCCGGCATCACCGTACCCAAACTGCTTGGTACCCTGCAATATCAGCATGATGTCAAGTTACTGAAAGGAATACTCAGTCCTTATGCCCAATTTGTCATAAAACCGGTTAAAGGCAGTGGCGGCAAAGGCATTCTGGTGATTACCGAGCATGACCATAATCTCTATTTCAAGCCCAGTGGTGATGCGATACAGTTAGCGGATATCGAGCGGCATGTCTCAAATATTCTGAGTGGTCTCCATAGCCTGGGCGGCAAGCCCGACACGGTCATGATTGAGTCGCTGATACAACTTGATCCGGTTTTTTCCGACTACAGTTATGAAGGAATTCCTGATCTGCGTATTATTGTACTCAGGGGTTATCCCATTATGGCCATGTTACGACTCACAACGCATGCCTCCGATGGCAAGGCAAATCTGCATCAGGGTGCAGTGGGTGTCGGGATCGATATGGGCACAGGCAGTGCGTTGCATGCCGTGCAGTACGGCGAGTCGGTTTCATGCCACCCGGATACACGAAAAACTTTCCCGGAATTAGTCATTCCCCATTGGGATAAATTATTACAATTGGCCGCTGCCTGCTATGAAATGACAGGGCTCGGATATCTGGGCGTGGATATTGTTTTGGACAGAGATCAGGGGCCCATGATCATTGAGCTCAATGCGCGCCCGGGGCTTTCCATTCAAGTAGCCAATTGCGCCGGCCTGGCACCGCGCGTTGCTGTCATTGAAGCACTCAAGAATGTTGAACCCGATCTTCAATTGCGGGTTGCTTTCAGCAAGAAACAATTCGCGGCAGATTCCGGCATTCACCCACCCCGTCAGCAACGCACGCGTATTGATGATCCCGATTCGTAAAGCCATTCACACTGCTACCGCTTGGATGTAAATGCCTAATCGCCCGTATTAACAACCACCTTATTGCGCCCTCTTTGCTTGGCCTGATAAAGCGCTTTGTCAGCAGCCTCACTGAGGCTGGCAGCCTCTGAGAAATGCGCAAGATCTGCTATCCCGCAACTAAAAGTCACATAAAACTCTTCGTCTTGACTCTGATGCAGCAAACGTGAAAAAACGTTACGGATCTCATCAATCACTTTTGCTGCAAATGCCGCATCGGTATCCGTCATGATGACGGCAAACTCTTCCCCGCCATAGCGTCCGATAATATCGGTCCCTCGCAGACGTTGCTTTAATAGCCGTGACAAACTCTTAATCACACGATCACCTGCAGAATGTCCATAGTTGTCATTCACTTTCTTAAAGAAATCGATATCTATCATGGCAAAAGACAAGGGTGAGTCCAATCGATGAGCACGCACCACCTCGCGTGCCAATCCTTCCTTAATGGTAGTATGGTTAAGCAGACCCGTTAAGCCATCGTGCACCATTAAAGAACGTAAGAAACGAGCACGTGATACGCGAAATGTCACCGCTGAAATCAGTTGCTGAGGATCGATGGGTTTCACCAGAAAATCATCGCCGCACAAACTCATCGCTTCAAGTTGCGTGTTAAAATCATTCTCGGAAGAGAGATAGACGATAGGCGTGCTCACAAAACTGCTCATCTGCCGGATGACTTTTGCCAATTCGACCCCATTACATGCCGGCATATACAGATCCATCAGGACTAGGTCAGGGTCAAACTCAAGCAATATTTCGATTATATTCAACGGTTCGGATATAGTCTTTACCGTTATTCCAGCTTGTTCCAATATCGCTGCATGATAAAAAAGCACCGTTGAGCTGTCATCTACGATCAATACCCGGAAAGATTCCTGAGTTTGTGAAGCCGTTATTAAATCGATTTGATCGATTAATTCGGTCGAATTAATCGGTTTAGTGAAATAAGCAATACCACCCGCACGTACGGCACCCAGCCGGTATGTCAGATCGTCGTGCGATGAAATAAAAATAACCCGTGCTGATTGATTCAGCTCTCGCTGAGTTTCCTTCATGACATGAATGCCACCCATGGTATCGTCAGGAAATTCAGTAGCCATCAGGATAATAGCATTGGGTTTATGCTTAATGGCCTCCCGGAATTTATCCAGATGATTAAACACCTCCACCTCATAACCGTAATAGCGTAACTGTAACGCCAGCTCCTGTGCTGCTTCGACATCATCGTCCACCACAAATACCAGATTGGATGTATGAGAATCCGGCAAAAATACATTCTCATTAGAAGCGGCCGGAATAATATCTTCTGTCGGCTTAGGTCCTGTCTCAACCGAGATTCTTCTTAGCTCGGAAACTTGCCGCAATATCATGGTCGACTGCAAGTCGTCTGCCGTAACTTCTTTCTGCATCAGGTTCTTGAGGATTTGCTCTAATGTACGTGCCTCAACACTGAGCTCTGGAAAACCGAACGTCTTACCCGTACCAACCAAGTTATGCACGGAACGATGAAGTTTCTGTAAAGCCTCCATGTCCCATTCCGCCTGAAGCTTGCTCCACAGGGTTTCAATTTCACTGATTTTATTGGGCAGTTCTTCTGTAAACGAAGCTGTCAACAAGCGCATCTTTTCCTGAAATTCTTTTTGTGCTTCATTGCTCATGATAATTTACCCAGTTTTGTTCGATCTCAGCAACCAGCTCCATCGGATCGAATGGTTTTGCGATAACACCTGACGCGTCCAAATTTATGTATTGTTCAATTTCATCCGGCTGTACTTTGGCAGTCATAAATATAACAGGAGTATTCGCAGTTTGTGAAAGCTTTCGTAATTGACCCAATGCTGCTATTCCATCCATTTCTGGCATCATAACATCGAGTAGAGTAAGTTGTGTGTCAAACAGGAGGTTATGTCTAAGGAGCCGTTGATAATCGTTTAAAGCTTCATTTTGGAAGCTATGGATCAGTGCTTTTGCCGCTCGTGCTATCTCAATTATCTTTTTACCTGGATACTTCACTACATGAGTTGAGTCCCATCGCCCGGATGCCTAAAGAGCTATGGATTGTCCCGGGCGGCCGGACATTTCAATATGCATACTTATGCAGGGAGAGAATATGAGCAACGTATCGCCATTTTTCTATCTCAATATCTCCAGCAGAATGATGATTGATCCTGGTTGACAAACAAAATCGATTGAGAATCACTATCGGGATAGTGTTGAGGAGTGTGATAGAGTATTTAATTGGCGCAGGATCAACAATTTTTGCACCCCGGCAGAACACGAACCCACACCTAACATCCAAATATCAATGATATTTTCATCATTAATCCAACCAAAAGGAATCAATCATGGATCACTACCAAAACATTCTTCTCGCGATCGACTTCTCTGATGATGGTCATTATGTCGCTCAGAAGGCAAAATATCTGGCAGATCAATTTAATGCGCGCCTCCATATCATTCATGTGCTGGATAATATTCCTATGCCAGACACGCCTTATGGCACGGTGATTTCACTGAATGAAGATTCATCCTATGGCTTGCTGGAAACTGAGAAAAACAAATTCATACAGCTCAGCGATCAATTGGATATCGCGCCAACACGCCGCTGGATGGTTTGGGGCGAGCCGCAGCAGGAAATTACCCGGCTTGCCGCACAGGAACGAATTGATTTGATCGTTGTTGGCTCACATGGACGTCATGGACTTGCCGTGCTAATGGGTTCAACAGCCAAAGGCGTTTTGTATCAAACCGGATGCGATGTGCTGGCTGTTCATCTTAAAGGAATCTAAGTAAATGATCAGGATATTCCCATGAAATATATCAGGTTACTTCCAGAATTCCCACCATGCCTTGCCACCGACTTCCGGTAACTGTTCGAGAAAGTGACTATCAGAGAAGTTGATCCTCATAACGCGCTCCGCATCATCACGCAAATCATACATTTCCAGTGCTTCATAGGCTCTAATCATAATATAGAGCGCTTCCTCAGTGGCCGGTGTGCGGGGATATTCCTTTATCACATTCTGCGCTCGATTGGCTGCAGCAATATAGGCCTTGCGCTTCATATAGTAACGCGCCACATGAACTTCGCTCATGGCAACGACATTCAGCAAATGTGCCATACGATTTCTGGCATCAGGCGCGTATTTGCTCTCCGGGAAACGTGTCACCAATTCTTTGAAATTCTCGAATGATTCATTGGATGCTTTTGAATCACGTTCGCTCATATCCTGTTTCAGCGGGCCTTTCATCAGGAAAGCCATCATTCCCCAATTGTCATTGAAGCTTGATAATCCTTTGATATAATAAGCATAATCTACATTCACATGATTGGGGTGTAATTTGATAAACCGGTCTGCCGCTGCAATGGCTGAAGCCGGTTCTTCATTTTTATAATGTGCATAAGCCGTTTCAAGCTGTGCCTGCTGTGCTATTCGGCCGTAGGGATAGCGCGCTTCCAGTGACTCATACAGTTTAATGGCTGCTGAATAATTGCCCCCGTTCAATTTCTCTTTCGCTTCACTATAGAATTTGTTTGCAGACCAATCTTCCTGGTCTTCTGTACGATCCGGCAGCAAATTACATGCGGATAGCCATAACAGCAGAATTAAAGTTAAACTACGTAACATGACAAATTCCGTAAAAAACAAGGATACATCCGGCGATTATAGCGCAAAGCCATCATCGCCAGCACACAACGAATCGGCACAGGCCCTGATTGATTTAACAATCCCCGCTGATTATGTCGGCCTTCGCCTTGATCAGGCTTTAGCAAAACTATTACCCCACTGGTCACGCAGCCGCCTGCAAACCTGGATTGCCGGAAACCGGGTCATGCTGGATGGCCGGGTCACCACGGTAAAACAGAAGGTATGGGGAAATGAACATATCCGGATTTCACCTCAAGAAGATACTGCCACTGAATCAACTGATACGGCTGAAGATATCAGCTTGAGCATCATTCATGAAGATGATACATTGATCATTATCAACAAGCCTGCCGGTTTAGTCACCCATCCCGGCAATGGAAACTGGCAAGGCACTTTGCTCAATGCCCTGCTGCATCATGCGCCTCAATTAGGCAATGTGCCACGCGCCGGTATCGTCCACCGCCTGGACAAAAACACCAGTGGTTTATTGGTCGTTGCAAAAACGATAGAAGCTCAAACGAACCTCGTCCGCCAATTACAACAGCATACCGTGAAACGCGATTATCTCGCGTTGGTTCTGGGACAAGTTGGACAAGATGGCATTGTCGATGCGCCGATAGGCCGGCATCCTATCCATCGCACGAAAATGGCCGTTATGACAAACGGCAAATCAGCACGCACTCACTATCAGGTGATTGAAACCTTTGAAGGCTGCACTTTACTTCAATGTAGTCTTGAAACAGGCCGCACGCATCAAATACGGGTTCATATGAATTCCATCGGATATCCATTGGCAGGCGACCCGGTATACGGCGGCAAGCCCAAAAAAACCCGGCAGCGCATTGGACAGCTATTAGTCAACTTCCCCAGACAAGCGCTACATGCCCAGAAATTAGCACTGACCCATCCACAAACCGGACAGGTCATACAATGGGAAGCCGTTGCACCGGATGATATGGATCATTTATTAGAAGTATTGAGACAATACAGCGAAGAAGAGCTATCAGTGCGATGACATATTACGAATTAAAATAGAAGCAAGCAATGCAGCCTATAAAAAATGCGCCCGCAGGCGCATTTTTTCCTTCATCCTCATAAATGGCCAGCTTAGAAAGGAATCATCGCATCCAATGAGAATACAACCTGATCCTTGTTGCCGCCAAATGGCCGATAAGCGACGCCATTCAGCGCATCCGCCCGGTCCCAGCGGATATTCGGGCGAATATTCAACTGCCTTAGTCCCTGCCAGCCAAGATTCAACGTTCTAGCCGCTTTCCAGTTTGCACCGATGGTGACTGCGTAATAATCTGCAGGTGCACTCGTGGCGAGTAAACCTGCATTACTGGCATAGCTTCTTCCCACTTGATTAGTCGCTGCAGAGACACGTCCTGGCGACCAAACACGGACACCATCCCGGTCGCGGAACCACTCAGCGCGAACACCGACTGACAGATCAGGCGTCAGATCATAATACGCATGCGAGTTAACGCCATACCACTCAGCATTAACTGGTCCGTTGACTGTTAATATGCCGTCAGAGAAACCATGGTCATGTTGCAGAATAAAATGGGTCTTGTCGGTAAACATATGTTTCAGGACAATGCTGTACATGCCCCAGAAATTATTACTGCGCGTGGAAGTTGTACTGCCGGTGCCGGCAACATTGAGCGAGCTTTTTTTATCGTCACTGGTCCAGGTAACGCCACCAATCCCCCCCCAATTTCCCATCTGCTTGTCAAAGTTACCATCCCAACCGCCTGTTCCGCTACCGCCGATTGCGCCGGCCATGGCGGTAATATTCTTGTTTACCGTATAATTGCTCAATACGCCGGTATGCGTAAAGGGCTCACCATATTGCATGGTATACGCATGGGTATAGAAAAAGTTGTTAGGCGCCGGAACGCTTTCATAGCCAATCGGTGTATAAAAATGGCCTACTTTAACATTCAATCCATTGCCTATCGGTGCATAAATTTCTGCATAAGCCTGCGGAAATGCGATCCCGTAGGTACGGCTGGAGCTACAACATAGATTCAGATCCCAGTTGCCCCGATCATTCAAGACTCTTCCAGAGTTGGGATCAAACGCAGGATTGCCATAAGCCTGGGTGAAAATAGCATCGGTACCAAACATAAAATCCGCACGGAAGCCGATATCCCAACCTTTGCCTTCCGTCTTCACTGCTCGTTGCAGGAATATATTCAATTGGTTCATCTGGAATCGGTTAGCCTGATCCGCAAAAGTGACCGGGCCATTGTATCCATCCGTTTGACTCGGATTGAAAGTGGCGCCGCCATTAACCCAACCACCAGCTGTAATACCACTGCTTTTAAACGCATTCATCATGCTTTTACTGACGTTACTGCCATTACTCATTACAGTGTTAGCATGAACACTTGATGAACTCATGCCAATCAGCAGCAACCCTCCAGCCACCGCATGAACCATCTGATTCTTGTAGATTGATTTATACTTCATTACTCCCCCCAAAGATTATGAAAACCATCAATACCATATCACGCCAAGAAAAACCCCAATCTTTACATGGGCACAACTTTAACACTGAATCAATTGAAGGGTCAACGCGAACAAGCGAGGAAACCCACTTATCATAAAAAATACAACACAAGAATTCACAATATCTTCACATTTATCCAGTTTGTTGCCCGGTAATTTGAATACCGAATCAGTGATGCGAAATCTGCCAGATTACTCATGAAAATTGTTTACGCAATTAATAAAATAGCTATATCAGCACAACAAGATTTATTTAATTCATAGGAACTGTTAAACATTTCTATTGAAATGGTTTTTAATTCATGCTCATAATTACAACCAGTCAATACTGAATTCCATAAAAACCGGATCATAAGTTTTTTAGTTATTGATGCAGGTATTCATTCAACCGATATTTAAGGAGTAACAATATGAAAATATGGTGTAATTTATTAGCTCTAATTATTCTGGGCTCACTGACTGCATGTGCCCAAATGAATCCTCATCCCATGGACATGACCCAAGCCGTACAAAATGCCAAAACCCGGACTGATCATGAAGCATTAGCTAGACATTATGAAGATACCGCCAAAGAAATGCAGTCAAAAGTCCAAGAGCATCAAAAAATGCTTGAGCAATATGAAAACAATGCCTCTCATTATGGTAGACAAACATTAGATCTGCAGGCACATTGCCGAAGCTTAATTCACGCCTATGAGCAAGCAGTCAAAGCAAATATGGATTTGGCTGGCATCCATCGAAAAATGGTTCTGGAAATCAAATAGCATTTGGCCTGAACCGCCATCACTTTAAATCAGGGATTAAGAAACGATTTGCTCAATAAAGAGAAAAAGTGAATTGGCTCTTAATCCCTGAGCACGCAGTAAAGGATTTCCGCAGCAACTGGAAAATTCATGAGAAATACCCGATAACAAGCTCTTACCGCTGCATCCCCTATCTCTCTCTTAATATCGTAAATTTAAACTGCTAAAGTTTCAAATCAGCAGTGCCGTAAAAAAGAGCTATATGCGATCCTAATAATCAAATATTGATCCATAAATATAAATCAGCAGTCCCCCAACTCATTAATTAAATTTTTCATTTATCACTTGAATAGTCAATTATGGATTTGATACAAGTACAGGCATCAGATCTGGCCATTGGTCAGCCGCTACCATGGAATTTATTCGATCACACGCACAAGCCGATACAAAAGCGCGGTTACATCATCAAAACAACTGATGAATTAAAGAAACTGGAGGCGTCATCGATATTCCGCGATCAAAAGGTCGCATCAGAGCAAATTCAATCCGGCAAGAACAAGTCTGATCCGTTTAGCTTTGAAGACATGCAACTCAAAGTGGGCCATAAGCTGCAACTTAAACTTTCGTCACAATTAAAAGAAACACTGGGTGAAACAAACAACAACTTCTACATGGCAGTCCTGATTGGTTATGTACAAGACAACACTTTAATTGTCAGTATGCCTGCGTCAGATTCATTGACAGGAGAGCCCTTTCTGGAAGGAGAGCAGATTCTGGTACGCTTATTCAGTGGGCAGTGTGTATTTAGTTTTACGGTTTTTGTAGATAAGATTATTAAATTACCCTTCAAGTATCTACATTTATCATTCCCTAAACATATATCAAGCCAGACTATCCGGAAATCACGGCGCATTAAGTGCAACATTTCAGCTTCAGTCTCCGACAAGTCCACTCCTTTGGTCATCACTGATCTAAGCACCACTGGCGCAGAGATTAGCACGACAGCCTCCTTGGGCGAATTGGGCGCGATAATAATGCTATGTTTTACCGTCAAGATTCTTGACCAGGAAACCCCTTTATCAGTAAAAAGCATCATCAGATCTACCAAACAGACCCACAAAAACGACCAAAAAATATTGTATCTCGGCATTGAATTCACCGAATTAAAATCAGATCAGGTTTTTGCACTGCGTAGTCTGATTTATCAGGAAATAGTCGAAAATCCTTATCACGCCGCTTGATTCCTAGTTTTAATCAATCTGCTGAAGCCGCTAAATAATGAGTCTCGCTAATTGCGAGATTCAAATAAACAGATGAGTTTGAATTTGGATTGGATTTGGATCTTGAGGCAGGATCCAAAGTATTGATTTGTATCATTACTTCAGATCCCTAGGGAGGGTTACGTTTTTTATATCGGATAAAAAATTAATAACTTTAGTAAAAATTTTAAATATTTTTCATTATTATCTTAAGTAAATGTTTCCATGTAACTTAAAATATCATTTTCTCCTCCTCAAGTGAAGGGTCACGCAAACACCATCGGTTTTATTATTCTCAATCGACAGATCCCCACCGTAAGCCCGGACGATATCCCCCACAATGGCCAAGCCAATGCCGTGGCCTGGCGTGGATTGATCGGCACGCACACCACGCTCCAGAATTCTGGCTATTTCATGTTGCCGGATACCCGG
>CAKKRO010000229.1:7485-12069 GCA_919902625.1 Nitrosomonadaceae bacterium | reverse complement strand
TCGTGATCAATTAAAGAATTGATACTATCCGTTAACAATTTCAATTCACTGGGATAAGTGCCTTTCAGGTTCTCCTGTTGACCGGATTCTATCGCAGCAAGCTCAGTAGAAACTTTACGCATCGGTTGCAACCCCCAGCGCAGCACCAGCATTTGCGTAGCTAATAGCAAAACAGCCATTACACCGAGCCATCCCCAGAGATCCTCACGATAACGTTCTATTTGCGCTTCAAACAACACGGTATCCGTAATGACATTGAAAGTCAGCGGATAGTCATCGGATGGTGTTTCCCAGGCAACACCATAGCTATAAATAAAGTAGGGTTTGCCATCAATCATGATCGGGGAGAATTGCTTTTTCCCCTTTTCAAGGAGAGCCACTGCTGGAATTCGTTCATTGAGCGATGAAGTCGATCGCCAGGCAATGGTATTGGTATGGTCAATGATGAATGCATAAGTATCTGAATTCACGTGCCCAAATTCTGCATCAAGCAGATTGGTCGGCACCTCCAAAACGCCGGAATCTTCAACTTCGGCATCCCCCATTAACATGAGCAGCTTAGCAAATAAGCGATCCTGCACACCTAAACGTGCGCTGTCATAAAACGCACGATCCAATGTTAAGGCAATCCCAACGATAAAAATCAGCAAAACCAAGGTCGCGCTGAATAAAATACGCTGATTTAAAGACATCATGAGGATTTACTACAATCCAAGGTAAAACGATAACCCCGTCCTCGCATTGTTTCAATGGGATTCAGGGTGCCATCGGGATCCAGCTTGCGCCGTAAGCGGCCGACCATGACTTCCAGTACATTACTATCACGATCTTCGTCGTGTGGATAAAGATAATCGGCCAATGTGTGCTTGGAAAGAATTTCTCCATGGTGGCGCACCAATTCTTCCAGCAAGCGATATTCAAAGGATGTCAACTCAATAGGTTCCCCTTGGACAGTAACTGATTGTGTTGCGACATCCATTGCGATGGGGCCGCATTCCAGTAACGTATGGGGAATACCTGTCGAACGACGGAGTAAAGCTTTGACTCTTGCTTGCAATTCTTCCATCTGGAACGGTTTGGTGAGGTAATCATCAGCCCCCGTTTCCAGACCTTGAACTTTGTCTTGCCAACTGCTTCTGGCCGTTAGGATCAAAATGGGCAGCAGGCTACCCCGTTCGCGTAAGGCTTTAATAATTTCCAATCCTGATTTGCCGGGCAATCCGATATCAATAATTGCCGCATCCAGCGGGTACTCATTGGCAAAAAACAGCCCTTCTTCACCATCCCCGCAAGTATCAACCATATAACCAACCGATTCCAGTTTTTGACGAATCTGGTTCTGTAATTTGACTTCATCTTCGATAACCAGGATGCGCATTTAATTATTCTTGAGATTCATGACGAATAGTGGTTTGAGTTCGTATGCAATCGGATGCCGTTACAGGGCTGTCTCAGCGGACCGATATGACTGCTCCATCAGCAGCATTGATCAGAATAATGTGGACAGTACCTTGATCACCGAGTATTTTGATGCGATAGGTATTATCAGAATGATTAATTGCCAGTACGCGGCCCTTAAAATGCTGTTGTGCGATGGTGATCGCTTTCTGCTCGGTAATTCCGGTTTGTGAGTTGCTGCCGGTTCGATAATAATTCGCAGCAGTGTCTTGCCCATTGGCCATTGCTTGAGTGATTGAACCGGTTATTAAACTCACAATCATCAGAATTTCTCGCAATCTATTCATAATAAAGCCATCCTGCGTACTATAAGTAGAAGCTAAGCTGGTAACAGAAGACCCCATTACCAGTCTTGATCTTCAGTAGCGTATCATAAAGCTCGCGTTCCCGGTATCAATGCCCATCATCACATTGGGGGGATAACTATAAGCAGGCGCTGGATAATAGCTGTAATTATAATTGTATCGTGGTTGTGGATAATATGAGCGATTGTAATACCGGCGAGATTGGCTATAAATCATAGGGTAGCCACCCAAATAATGCTGATAATGCGAGTGCTCATGATGATGTGAATGACCGTGGCCATGCCGGTGATGCCCTCTGCCAGCTTCAGCTAAAACGGGCAATGCCAAAATTAACACTAATACCATAACAAGCAAGAGGCTGGCTGATATTGTTTTTGTGGTTTTCATTGCGCATCTCCTTTCAGTTAATTGATATAAATTTGTTCCTGATAGCGCAAATTTACACAGATAAACATGAATGAAAACTGAATGGAGTAAAGATTGCCAAGCCATGCAAATATTAGGATTCCTAGATAGTGTCGTCACGAAATAAAATATGGCATGATTGGCGAATCATCAATTTTTGATGGAGATATTTGCCATGAACTCAGCATATCGTAGGCATGATATTTCAGATGAAGTTTGGATGCTGTTAGAACCGTATTTAGCAGACCAAAACTCAAGGCATGAATCCTGTAATACCGCCCCGCAAGAACCAAAAAATGCAAAGAGACTATTATACGATCCAGAACTGTACCGTTTGCGTCACATGTCACATTGTAGAGAATACATTTTTGCATCTCAAACGATGGCGCGGCATAGCTACGCGCTCTGCCAAAACTTCAGCATCCTTTTTTGTGGCCATTCAAATCCGATTTATCGCTCTCCGGGCTAAAATCACGTGACGACACTACCCAAGAAAAACGCATTATTAATTCATCAAAAAGCCCAATTAAGAAGCTCGATTCAACTTGCGATTCCCCGTGGTCTTGCCACGAAGTTGTTTATTTTTTTAATTAAGTCTTGAACTCTATTTAAAAACAGTTATAATGAGAATAATTCTCATTTACAATTCTGACTAATTATGAATACTCTGACTTTGCCTCAAATAAAAATAAGAAATTTGCATCAATCTGGAATACCGGATTTAAGAGCATCCATTGATAGCGATATCTTGTTCAAGAATAGCGATGTAGTATTTATATTGCACAAAGGCGAGCAATACTCTCTACGTCGCACACGCAATGGTAAGTTAATTCTGAACAAATAGTGGATTAAAGACGCGTATCATGTATATTTATACTTGTAAGTTTTTACCGGTATCGCTATGCGTGAGGCCACTATGAATTGTAAAGCTGATCGGATGCATGATTTGGGCTTATGCTGGGTATTTCTGAGCTATGAAATGTTTGTAACTGGAGCGTAAAGCCAGTACCAAACACAACCACCTAAAATACCAGAGCGATATCTTTCCTTCTGAATCCAATCGTGAACAAAAGACATCTGTCTTAGGAGCTAAAAATGAAAGGTAACGCAAATATTATCCGCTGGCTAAATCAGCAGCTACAACACGAATTAACCGCCATTAATCAATATTTTCTCCATGCCCGCATGTACAAAAACTGGGGATTTAACAGCCTTGGAAAACACGAATTCGAAGAATCTTGTGAAGAAATGAAGCATGCCGATGCGCTGATTGAGCGAATTCTGTTTCTGGAAGGTTTACCCAATTTGCAAGACTTGGGTAAATTAATGATCGGAGAAACTGCTGAAGAATGCATAGCTTGCGATCTAAAACTTGAATTTGTTTCGCGAGAAACTTTAATCACCGCTATCGCAGCCTGCGAAACAGATCAAGATTATGTATCACGGGAAATTTTTGAACATATTTTAGAAGATACTGAAGAACATATTGATTGGCTGGAAACTCAGCTCAATGTCATGCAAAAAATCGGTATCCATAACTGGTTACAAAGCCAAATATAGTTTTTCCATTGCCGCTGGAGTTCTCTTCCTTCTCCAGCGGCACATTCAGCCAGCCAGCCTGCTTCTCTCTCGGGTCAGCCAGCCAATTTTTTTATTTGCTGATAACTTGCAGGAGGCTCGATTATGAAATTTCTAAAGAAACTGGTTTTAGCCAATATCACCTCATCGGGAGCTATCTCTCATTATCATTCCACTGATTTTGCATATACGGATACTTTCTTATCTTATTGTTTACGCAATTTAGAAAAATTAACCTATCGATTGAATAAATACCTGCTAATCCGCAAAAGAGCTCATTCACTCAAACAGGAATTCGATCACCTCAAGCAAAAAATGATTAATGCCCGATTAGGTTCGTTTAAAAAACCCCAGGTTATCGATTGGGCACCCTTAATCAAGGCCACACCCCCTCTAAAGGATAATAGCACTCACAGCAAAGATCAGGCTGATTATCAGAATCACTATCAGTTGGCAGGTCGATCGGTCCTATGTGTTGGTGGCCACATCAAGCTTTATCCAAAATATAATCAGTTAATAAAAAGCTTTGGTGGCGATCTTATGACATTCCATGGTGATTCAAATGATCATCTGGATAATTTACCTCAACTCCTGGAAGAGTCCGATCTGATAATTTGTCCGATTGACTGTGTTAATCATGAGGCTTTCTTGATTGTTAAATACTACTGCAAATATTCCGGCAAGCCCTGTGTATTACTGGATCGCTCAGGAATAAATACTTTTTGCACAGGGATCCATATGCTCATCAACATCAATCCGGTAACTTCGTAATCAATTCCAGCGGGCAGTAATCAACAACTTTCTGTCCGCCGGACTTATATTAAATCAATCCTATATA
>CAKKRO010000229.1:0-7385 GCA_919902625.1 Nitrosomonadaceae bacterium | reverse complement strand
CCTCGCCACCCGTCAGGTATCCCCAGATCAGAACTCTTGGAGGAAATACTTCAGTTACCTGACAAACGTTAATGTACTCAATTGCAATAACTTCAGTTATTCAATCAGAAAGGTATGTCATCATCCATATCATCAAATCCGCCCCCGCTTTTAGCTGAAGAGGATTGACTGGAAACAGAACTGTTTTCTTCATGTTCAGGAGACTCAAAACTGCCGCTTCCCGGCCGATTACCTAACATTTTCATGTCACTTGCAATAATATCCGTCGTATACCGCTCAACACCGGCTTTATCAGTCCATTTCCTGGTTTCCAATCTACCCTCAATATAAACAGAGCGGCCTTTCTTTAAGTATTCACCCGCGATCTCTGCCAGCTTGCGATAAAAGGTTACACGATGCCACTCAGTTTTTTCCTGTTTCTCACCATTTTTGTCCTTCCAGGCGTCTGTCGTTGCCAATGTAATATTGGTTACTGCATCACCATTTGACATATAACGGGTTTCCGGATCTTTCCCTAAGTTACCAATGAGTATCACTTTATTGACTGATGCCATTTATGTTTTCTCCTCCGAGCAGTTTAACAACCTCTTCTTCATCGAAGCCTTTCATATCAACTTTCAAGTAGGCTACTCTTTCATTAACCAGCACCAAAGCTTCATGCACACCGGGTACGGCTGCAAGCTGAAGTGATAGTTCCTTTGATTGATTTGAGTCCATTTCCTGCACAGAATACATTTTAGAACGCACTGCAGCAGGTGCTCTCATAGTGATAGCAAATATCAACCATATCGTCAGTAACAAACCACAAAATGCATATAATGCGCCACTTCCATAAACTCCAAACAGATAACCTCCGGTTGCAGCACCCGCAAAAGCACCCAAAAACTGAGTACTACTGTAGATACCGATCGCCGTCCCCTTGGCACCAACGGGTGCAATCTTTGAAATCAGTGATGGCAAACTGGCTTCCAGCAGGTTAAATGCTGTGAAGAAAATCAATAATGCAATCGCTGTACCTCCTATAGATTCGGAAGTAATTGCCAATAATATCTGCCCTCCCAGCAATAAAGCAATCGCTGCAATAAACACGGATTTTAGCTTCGATTTCTTTTCAGCATAGATAATAGCCGGAATGATTAATATAATCGACAAAAGTAAAACGGGTAAATAAATTTGCCAATGATCATCTGCAACCAATCCGGCTTGACGCAATGTTAATGGAACAACAAGCCATAGCGCCATCAATGTGGCGTGTAAAGCAAAAATGCCATAATTTAAGCGTAACAACTGTGTATTGCGCAATACGCTCCCAAAACTTGCAGCCGATGCTTCTGTGTCAGAATGAAAACGACTGATTTGCGGATCAGGAATAATTTTCTTCACAACGACCATCGCCAAAAGCGCCAATACACCGGTCATAGCAAAAATTCCTGGTACGCCGATCCATCGGCTCAAAATTGGCGCGGCAATCAAAGACACAGCAAAAACAGTGCCAATGGTCATGCCAATTGTGGCCATTGCTTTAGTTCGATGTTCTTCACGAGTGAGATCTGCGGCAAGTGCCATCACCGCCGCTGAAATGGCACCAGCACCTTGAATGATACGACCCAATATCACCCAGTAAATATCCACCGCAACAGCCGCCACCAGACTGCCAATCGCAAATAAAATCAACCCCATATAAATGACAGGTTTGCGTCCGATACGATCCGATAACCAGCCAAAAGGAATTTGTAAGACCGCTTGTGTTAACCCATATGCCCCCAAGGCAATGCCCACCAATGTATAGTTATTACCGCCAGGCAAGTCTTCAGCATAAAAGGCAAATACTGGCAAAATGATGAATAATCCAAACATTCGTAAACCATAAACGCTCGCCAAACCGATGGTCGCACGCAGTTCCGTTGGAGACATTTTTTCAGATGAAGATGGAGCAGACATGAATCAGGTTGTGATATATCCAAAAAGTTGGGTATATTAGCAGGTTGACTCATACATAGATAGCTAATGGAATCCATAAAAATACGCGGTGCACGCACCCACAATCTGAAAAACATCAGCCTAGATCTGCCACGTAACAAGCTAGTTGTCATCACGGGGTTATCAGGATCGGGCAAATCCTCACTCGCATTCGATACGCTCTATGCGGAGGGTCAACGGCGCTATGTGGAATCACTTTCCGCTTATGCCAGACAGTTTTTACAACTGATGGAGAAACCGGATGTTGATTTGATTGAGGGACTTTCTCCCGCAATCGCCATCGAACAAAAGGCAACCTCGCATAATCCACGTTCAACGGTAGGCACGGTCACTGAAATCCATGATTACTTGCGCCTGCTATTCGCCCGCGTCGGTGATCCGCATTGCCCCGAACACAACATTATTTTGACGGCGCAAAGCGTTTCTCAAATGGTAGACCATGTGCTGCAACTCCCACTCGATACTCGCTTAATGATTCTTTCACCGTTGATCGTGGAACGCAAAGGAGAGCAGGTTGAATTATTTGATGAACTGCGCGCACAAGGTTTTATCCGTCTGCGGATTGATGGTCAAGTCTATGAAATTGATGCATTACCCAAGTTGCAGAAAACTCAGAAACATACAATTGAAGTTGTGATTGATCGCCTGAAAGTTTCCCTGGATGCCAAACAGCGTCTCGCCGAATCATTTGAAGTTGCATTACGCCATTCAGATGGACGTGCTTTGGCCGTTGAAATGGACACTGGTCATGAACACCTCTTTTCAGCCAAATTTAGCTGCCCTGTTTGCAGTTATTCTCTATCTGAACTGGAACCAAGATTATTCTCATTTAACAATCCATTAGGCGCTTGCAATAAATGCGATGGCCTGGGACAGATCACTTTTTTTGATCCCACACGTGTAGTGGCTTTCCCACACCTATCACTGGCTGCCGGCGCCGTAAAAAATTGGGATCGGCGTAATCAATTTTACTTTCAATTACTGACAAGCCTCTCGAAGCACTATGGATTCGACCTGGAAACCCCGTTCGAGAATCTGTTTGATTCTATTAAAAATATTGTTCTTCATGGCTCTGGTAAAGAGAAAATACATTTTTCCTATTTAACCGAAGGCGGACACAAGCACCAGGAAACACATCCTTTTGAAGGGATCATTCCCAATCTGACACGGCGTTACAAGGAAACGGAATCACAAACCGTTCGTGAGGAATTGGCAAAATATCTCAATGCGCAAACCTGCCCGGAATGCCAGGGGACACGTTTATGTCAAGCGGCACGCCATGTACATGTTGCCGGACATCCCATTTATGAAATCAGTGCCTTCCCGTTAAAAAAAGCCAAACTGTTTTTTGACCAAATAGCGTTATCAGGCCATAAGCAATCCATCGCCGAAAGAATTGTCAAGGAAATTTCCAGCCGCCTGCAATTTCTTAACAATGTCGGATTGGATTATTTGTCCCTGGATCGCTCTGCTGATACGCTATCGGGTGGCGAATCCCAGCGCATACGCCTTGCCAGTCAAATCGGCTCCGGCCTGACAGGTGTCATGTACGTTCTGGATGAGCCATCTATTGGTTTACATCAACGTGACAATGGGCGACTATTGGATACGCTTAAAAATCTGCGTGATTTGGGCAATAGCGTCATTGTAGTTGAGCATGATCAAGATGCCATACAGATGGCTGATTATGTGGTCGACATGGGGCCTGGTGCTGGAGAGCATGGCGGCTTCGTTGTTGCTCAAGGCACTCCGCAAGCTATCCAGAAGAATAGTGTCTCTCTGACCGGTCAATATTTATCTGGCCAATTATTCATCAAAATACCCGAAAAACGCCACGAGCCTGATAGTGATCGAACGCTACGAATTGATGGTGCATCTGGCAATAATCTAAAAAATATTACCCTCAATTTACCGGTAGGATTGTTTGTTTGTATCACCGGAGTCTCGGGATCCGGCAAATCGACTCTCATTAATGAAACGCTTCATCGAGCGATAGCTCGACATCTCTATGCCAGCAATGCTGAACCTGCACCCTACCAAGATATTGATGGCCTGGCTTTTTTTGATAAAGTGATCAACATGGACCAAAGCCCTATCGGACGCACTCCCCGCTCCAATCCGGCAACTTACACCGGATTATTTACACCCATCAGAGAATTATTTGCAGGCGTGCCACAGGCCCGTGAGCGCGGCTATGCACCCGGTCGATTTTCTTTCAACGTCAAAGGCGGGCGGTGCGAATCTTGTCAAGGTGATGGTGTCATTAAAGTAGAAATGCATTTTCTACCCGATATCTATGTCACCTGTGACGTGTGCCATGGCAAGCGGTATAACCGTGAAACCCTGGAGGTTCAATATAAAGGTAAAAACATCAATGATATCCTGCAAATGACGGTGGAAAATGCATTTGAATTTTTTAGCCCGGTTCCCGTAGTAGCACGCAAATTACAGACACTTCTGGATGTAGGTTTAGGATATATCACTCTGGGACAATCTGCCACGACACTCTCTGGCGGTGAAGCTCAGCGAGTAAAACTATCACTGGAGCTTTCCAAACGTGATACAGGACGCACCCTGTATATCCTTGATGAACCCACGACTGGCTTGCATTTTCAGGATATTGATCTTTTACTGAAAGTTTTGCACAAACTGCGTGATCACGGGAATACCGTGGTGGTGATTGAACATAATCTTGATGTCATCAAAACCGCTGACTGGATTATTGATTTGGGCCCAGAAGGTGGCGACGGGGGCGGCCGCATCGTTGCAGAAGGTACACCTGAAGAGGTTGCGATTAATCAAGATAGTTTTACAGGCCATTACCTGCGGCCTATGCTCACAAAATGAACCCCAGAGATTATTTGTTTGAAAGCTTTTTAGTCGCCGTTAAAGCTGCCGATCCGGCTCATATCGTACCCCAATATCTGCCTGATCCACCCAAAGGACGTACACTCGTTGTCGGTGCTGGCAAAGCTGCCGCCGCTATGGCGCTGGCCGTTGAGAATTCCTGGCCTCCCGATGCCCAACTGGACGGCTTAGTCATCACACGTTATGGCCACAAATTACCCACTCAAAGAATTAAAGTGATTGAAGCTGGGCATCCGATTCCTGATAAAAATGGCTTGTCTGCATCTCAACAAATCTTAGCTGCAGTTAAGACACTAGAATCTGAAGATCTATTATTATGTCTATTCAGTGGCGGAGGATCCAGTCTGCTTGCTCTGCCAATCAGCGGTATTTCTCTACAGGATCTTAAAGACATTACCCATCAATTACTATGTTGTGGTGCAAACATTCAGGAGATCAACACCGTTCGAAAACACTTATCTGCCATTCAAGGTGGTAAGCTTGCAGCTGCCTGCAAAGCCCCCATTATTGCACTAATCATTTCCGATGTTACTGGAGATCAACCGACTCATATAGCTTCGGGCCCCTGCGCACCCGATCCAACCACTTTTTCTGATGCCCTCGCAGTGCTTGATCATTACAGTCTGAATGCGCCTCCATCTATCCAACAGTTTTTACACACTGGAAAAGGTCATCAGCTCGCAGAGACGCCTAAGCCTGGCTCCTCCATTTTCACCCATGTTGAAAACAAAATTATTGCAAGTGCTCATCAATCACTGGCAGCGTCTGCCAATTATTTTCAACATCACCATATAGCTACCTTGATATTAGGCGATACGGTAACGGGAGAGTCCCGAGAAATTGCTAAAAGCTATGCAGCACTGACCAAGGAAATCCGCTTACACCCACAACTACTCAAAGCGCCCATAGCACTCTTATCAGGCGGTGAAACTACGGTCACTGTCAAGGGCGATGGACGTGGGGGCCGTAATGCTGAATTCTTGCTGGCGCTGCTGCTTGAACTCAATGATACCAAAGATGTTTATGCGCTTGCTTGTGATACCGATGGGATAGACGGCACAGAAAATAATGCCGGAGCGCTCATAACCCCAGACTCGTTAATTCGCGCAAAAAACCTTGGACTGAATGCTGCATCATTTTTGATTCAGAATGATGCTTATACATTCTTTGAACAGTTAAACGATCTGGTGATGACTGGACCAACTTGTACGAATGTTAATGACTACCGGGCAATCCTTATCCTTTAGTAAAAAGGATATAGTCATTCAGACTTATTGTATTTGATCTATCTGGATGGATGACAAAACCAACCCCTGCTGAAACCATCTGTTAATCACATATTCATAAAATTGTTGATTCCTTGATGCCTTATAAGTCGAGGCCAGTTCTTTACCACGCTCTGTTAACAGCACATGACCTAAATCCAGATAATTATTTTCATCATGGGCAAAACCGACTTTTGTTGGCTTGCCACAGTAAAATAATCGAGTATGCTTACCATAGCCTTTTTTAACAAACCCATTAGTATCGAAAACAATTAAACCTGCTGTTTCGAGATGTTTTAATGTTGACAGAGTTATTCCACGCTTCGTATAAACCTCATTTTCCACATCAAAAATAAGCGGCAATGGATCACCCTGAATCCATAAAAACTGACATAAAGTTTCAAAAAGCTGATCGTCGCTTGAATTTAAATCTAACTGCAGCACTGCTTTATTCTTAGGAAATGTATTTTCTGAGTAGCTCCATCGGAAAGTAATGAATTGTATAAATATTGTCAACAAATTACTTATTCTCATATCCCGGCTAATTTTCCGATTTCTCTTCCATTTTCTTTGAACTCTTTTCTGGAACCTGAGATTCTGTTACAGATAAGTCTTCCTGCACATCCCGTTCAATCTCTTTTGTATCTTTATCACTTTTATTTTTTGATTTTGGGCTATCTTTTACCTTGCGAGACTTAATCTCCTTATAAATCTCAGCAAGAAAGGCAATATTATCTTTACGCTGTTTCTCACTTTTATACCAGGATACACAAGTAACAGTACCCATAATCATTAATATGATACTCAGTACGGTAACACCATCAAGAAAGATAAATGCCAGTCCCGTTGAAATGGCAAATGCGCCCAGGAATGCAGTGAATAACCACATCTTAGATCCAGAACCTGAGCTATTATACCGGCTATTCCATGCTTCAAGGTTATCACGCGTAGTGATCAGTTCTTCATCCGTCCATTTTTTCATACTCATCGCTGCAGAATCTCCATTAAAAATCCATCAATATTTCCTGAAGTATAAATTTACAGCAGAAAAAACTAATACGATTTATTTTATTCCTTTCCAACAATAAAAAAGGCACCAACGGTGCCTTTTTTACGGAATTAACTTCGTTTAGAAATTGTGACGCATACCTACAGAGTAAGTATTGCTATCTCTAAATGTCGCGGTCGCTCCATCAATCATTGCGCGCTGATATCCGCCGAAAAGGCTCGAACGCTTACTCAGATTGTGAATTGCACCCACTGTAAAGCTAC
>CAKKRO010000228.1 GCA_919902625.1 Nitrosomonadaceae bacterium | reverse complement strand
GCTGACAAGTTTCGTATCACTCAGATGGAAGGACAATCCATCGCTAACCTTCCTTGGTGGGAGCTTCTGCGTGATGAAAAGCTCCAACAGCTCATCAATCAAGCTTTGCTGGAGAATAAAGATCTCAAACGAGCAGTAGCCAGTGTTGATGAGCTTCAGGCTCGCCTAAATATCGTGCATATGGATTTCCTTCCTCAAATGGATATAAATGCCAATGCACCAGCGTTTGGTACGCTCGGTGGATTCCTTCGTCCCGGATTTGCGACACCCTTCAATTATTTCGGACAGACAACCCTGAATTGGGAAATGGATATCTGGGGCAGGATTCGCCGCTCCAATGAGGCCGCCCGCGCCGATTTGATGGCACGTGAGGAGAATCGCCGTGCGATCATTTTGACGTTAATCAGTGCAGTGGCACAATCCTATTTTGATCTTCTGCAATTTGATATACAACTCGATATTGCCCACCGTGCACTGTCTTCATGGGAAGAATCGGTCGCCATTTCCAGGGCGCAATTACAAGGGGGCATAATCTCCCGTCTTGATCTGGATCAGTTTGAGGCAGAGCGCGCTAATGCAACTGCCCGGGTAGCTGAACTTGAACGAAAAGTGGTTCAGAAGGAGAATGAGCTCAGCGTATTGCTGGGAAGAAATCCGGTATCGATAGCGCGAGGACGCCCACTGACAGAACAGGTGATTCCACTTGAAGTGCCAGCGGGTTTACCTTCTGAGTTGTTGCAGCGGCGTCCCGATATTCTTCAGGCCGAACAAGCCTTGGCGGCTGCCACTGCCAGAATCGGGGTAGCTAAAGCGGCACGGTTTCCCAAACTTTCAATCACAGGTTTTCTCGGTGTGGCCAGCCCAGCCTTATCCAATTTACTGCTATCCGGCAGTGAGTTTGGCGTGGGAGGGCTCGGCTTAGCGGGCCCATTGCTGAATGCGCAAAGCCTGGGTTTCGAGCAGCGGGCTGCGGAAGCCCAGGCAAGGCAGGCATTGGCGCAATACGAGCAAACCATCCTGATAGCATTCAAGGAGGTTGAAGATGCCCTGATAGCTATCCGTACAGTCAACGATCAGCTCAAAGCACAACGAAAGCAGGTTGAGGCACTTCATTCGGCTTTACATGTGGCAAATCTTCGCTACCAGGGGGGCATTACAAGCTATGTGGATGTACTGCTTGCCAAACGCAATCTGTTCGATGCCGAGTTTTCCCTTACGGCAACACATCGCTTTCATCTGGTATCTGTCGTTCAGCTCTATAAGGCCTTGGGCGGAGGATGGATACCGTGATGATCGACGCTTCAAGCTTCATGCATGCAGAAGAAATGCAACAATAAAAACGAAGCGCAGGGATATACCGGGTCTAAAATGTAATATTATTTGTTAGCCCTTAATAAGAGGAGGCCATCATGAGCCAATATCAAATTGCCGTTGTCGCCGGTAGTCTCCGCAAGGATTCATTTAACCGTAAACTGGCCAGTGCCATTGTAAAACTGGCACCGTCCGAGTTCTCGTTCAAGCAGATTCAGATCAGCGACTTACCACTCTACAATCAGGACGACGATATGAATCCGGCTGAGTCCGTCAAACGGTTGAAGGCTGAAATCGCAGTATCTCACGGTCTTCTGTTTGTTACACCCGAATACAATCGTTCGATGCCTGGCGTGCTCAAGAATGCGATTGATCATGCTTCGCGGCCCTATGGTCAAAATGTGTGGGCAGGCAAACCCGCTGGCGTATTGGGTGCTTCAGTGGGTGTCATCGGCACAGCCATGGCACAACAGCATTTACGCAATGTTCTCGCTTACCTGGATGTACCAACACTGGGTCAGCCCGAAGCATTTATCCATGTAAAAGATGGGTTGTTTGATGAAGATGGAAATATCGGCCCAGACAGCAAAAATTTCCTGCAAAACTGGATGAATCGATATGCTGCCTGGGTAAGTAAACATGTTGACTGATGCTTGATGTTTTTTATTACCGGCTATTGAGCAACAGAGGGCGGTTACGGTCCTTCATGAACACCTATTACCGTATAACTTAATTCATTGAATTTATGACTAATAACAGGATACAGTTAGCTGCATTAATCATTCGAATTGGAACTGCTGTTATTTGTGCAGGTGGCGGGTTATTCCTGATTCTACTGGCTGGTTGCTCAGATAAATCAGCCACAAACTCTTCCCCGCCAGTTCCTCAAGTAGAAGTCATTACTGTGACGACCCAAACGATCCAGGACGAGCCAGAATTTATTGGGCAAACGGAAGCTTTTCGTCCTGTGGAGATCCGGTCGCAGGTCAGCGGAATTATTAAAAAAGTCTTCTTTACCGAAGGCCGGAATATAAAAAAGGGAGATCAGCTATATCTTATTGATCCTGTGCCATTTAAAGCTATTTATTTGAGTAGCAAAGCCAAAGTAGCCCAGGCCCAAGCCCGGCTTGATCAAGCCAAACAAGATCTGGCACGGGTGCAACCGCTCCTTGAGCAGCAAGCGGTCAGTAAAAAAAATGTGGATGATGCGATGGCTGAGATGCTGGGAGCCAAAGCGACTTTGGAGGCTGCGCAAAATGATCTGGTCAAAGCGAAGTTTGATCTGGACAATACATTGATTACCGCACCCGTGAATGGCCGGATCGGCCGCAGTCATTTCTATGAAGGGCGATTGATTTCTGCTCAGATTACCCTTCTGGCTACTATTGATCAGCTGGATCCCATGTATGTCAATGTGAGCGTCCCGGAAAGCTATCTCCTGCGCCGCCGCCGCGAGCTGGCTGAGTATAAAGTCCAAAGACCGGATATTTTCCAATTACGTGGAGTGATGACCTTTTCAGATGGGAGTGTATATCCAGAGGAAGGAGTGTTGGATTTTGCAGATGTGGCTTTGCGGCCTGAAACCGGAACGCTGCAAGGGCGGTTTGTGTTTCCCAATCCAGAAGGAGGTTTTTCTCCCGGGCAATCCTATTTTTATCCCGGTCAGTTCGTGAAGATTCGCATCAAAGGGTATATCCGGACCGGCGCCATTCTTATTCCCCAGCGCGCCGTTCAGCAAGGGCCCAACGGTTCATTTGTCTATGTGATCGATAAGGAAGAGAAAGCAGAACTTCGATCGATTCAGGCCAGTACATGGCGTGGAAAAGAATGGTTGATCGAAAGTGGTTTGCATTCAGGAGAGCGAGTGGTTGTAGAAGGGTTTTATCGAATCCTGCCAGGCATTCAAGTCAATGCCATTCCCTATCAGCAGAAAGAAAAAGCTTCCTCAATGAGTCTTCCAGAAGAGCCAATGATGCAGAACGCACCATGAATTCTCATTTCTTTATTGATCGGCCCATCTTTGCATCGGTCCTGTCCATTATCATTGTGGTCATCGGCTTGGTTGCTTTGCAGAAGCTGCCGGTCGCGCAGTTTCCGCAAATTACCCCTCCGATGGTACAGATTGATGCGGATTACCCCGGCGCCAGCGCGGAAGTGGTAGCGGAAGCGGTGGCGCGTCCCATCGAGGTGCAGCTCCCCGGTATCGACAACCTTCTATATTACGAATCGACCAGCACGAATGACGGGCATATGACGCTGAAGCTCACGTTCGAGATTGGAACTGACGTAGATATTGCACAAGTCCAAACGCAGAACCGGCAACGCCTTGCCGAACCTCAATTGCCTGATGAAGTGGTGCGGCAGGGCATTACGGTAAAAAAAACATCGCCCGATTTGTTGGCGGTTATTGCGTTGAGTTCCACCGATCCCCAGCATGACACTGTTTTTCTCTCGAATTATGCGCTGCTGCGAATTCTCGACAGCATCAAACGGCTTCCTGGTGTCGGAGATGCGATCATTTTTGGAGGACAGAATTATTCCATGCGGTTAATTCTCGATCCTGTCCGTATGGCGCAGCTTAATCTCACGCCGACCGAAATTGCGGCTGTCGTGCGCGAGCAGAATCGTGATTTCCCAGCCGGCAGGATAGGCCGCGAGCCTACGCCTCATGGTACAGAACTCACCATCCCGGTCATTACGCGCGGCCGGATGAGCGAGGTCAAGGAATTCGAGGACATGATTGTCCGCGCCTATCCAGACGGCTCCATGGTGCGAATGCGAGATGTCGCACGCGTGGAACTGGGGGCTCAGTCCTACGATCTCCAGGGACGGTGGAATGGAAAACCCAATACCTTCCTTTTGACCTTTCTTGCACCGGGTGCGAATGCGCTCGACACGGTCCGGCGAGTACGCGAAGAAATGGATAAGCTGGCCAAAAGCTTTCCGGCTGGCGTATCGTATGATATTCCCTACGATACCACCACATTCATTGATGTTTCCATCCGGGA
>CAKKRO010000227.1 GCA_919902625.1 Nitrosomonadaceae bacterium | reverse complement strand
CATCCATCTGGGTCACGGCTTGATTCACTTGCTCAATGCCTGAGCTTTGTTCCTGCGAGGCTGCAGAGATTTCAGCCATAATGTCGGTCACGCGCTTGACCGCACTGACAATTTCATCCATGGTGGCGCCGGCTTCATCCACCAATCGGGTGCCATCTTCCACTTTATTCACGGAATCGCTGATCAGTTCCTTGATTTCTTTGGCTGCTGCGGCTGAGCGTTGCGCCAGTGTCCGCACTTCGGTGGCCACTACCGCAAAACCGCGTCCCTGCTCACCGGCACGGGCTGCTTCCACGGCGGCGTTCAACGCCAGAATGTTGGTCTGGAAGGCAATGCCGTCAATCACGCTGATAATATCGACAATCTTCTTCGAGCTTTCGTTGATGGAGCTCATGGTCTGCACGACCTGGCCCACCACTGCGCCGCCTTTCACGGCCACTTCGGAAGCGCTGGCTGCCAGTTGATTGGCCTGACGGGCATTATCCGAATTCTGTTTGACGGTCGAGGTCAGTTCTTCCATGCTGGATGCGGTTTCCTCCAGGCTGGAGGCTTGTTCTTCGGTACGCTGGCTCAAATCCGAGTTACCGGAAGCAATTTCACTGGAAGCTGTCGAGATTTGATCCGTACCCGTGCGCACTTTACTCACCAGATCCACCAGGTTGTCGTTCATGGTTTTCAGCGCTTGCAGCAAACGGCCGGTTTCATTGGTTGAGTTGACATGGATACGGCTGGTTAAATCACCCGATGCCACGGCATTGGCCACGCCAATGGCTTCATTCAATGGCCCGACAATGGCGCGGATTAATAGAAAACCGATGATGGCAGCCAAAAGAATTCCCAGGATTATTGTAGTTACCGTAGTCATAAATATGCTTTGGTAAGTATTTTGGGCTTCAGCATATTCTTTGGCAGCTTCGTCACGTTGCAATTCAATCAGCTTGAATAGGGTCGCGTGCACGGCATCAAATTTGGATGTTGCATCAGTTGCAGCATTTGCAATAGCCGTATCATAATCCCCTGCGGTAGCCAAGGCCATTGTATGATTACGTGATTCAACATAAGCTCTCCATTGCTGGTTAAAATTTTCAGCTAATGCTGCTTCTTCGGATGTCAGATTGGTAGCTACATACTTCTGCCAGGTAGTGGCAATTTCGGCATCTCGCTGCTCATTCAATGCGTGCCGCTCTTTTACTATTTCAGGACTTCTCCCATAAGCAGACATTACCGCATTTAATCGTATACGCTGCATACGATCCAGAACTGAACCCAGATCTCCTAGTGGGATAATACGGTCTTCATAAACCTCTCTGGCAGATTCATTCGATTGATTCATACCATATAACCCCAGACTACCGATACCAATCAATAATATTGATAACATACTACTCATAAATACCAATCGCGATTTAATCGTCATATTATTAAACATTCGTATCTCCTTTAAG
>CAKKRO010000226.1 GCA_919902625.1 Nitrosomonadaceae bacterium | reverse complement strand
ATGATGAAACATGGCGTTGTGACTCCTTAAAGAAAGAATGATCAGTCATTATAGGGCTATTGGAATTTATTCTTTTGATCAAAGAAACACAGATTTTTGGTTTATTTATGGCCCCCAGGTTATCAATGACGCTCAATCCATCGTAATGAACTATTTGAGGGTCAAATTGGAGTAATCAATCATCTGCTGGTATACTGCCGTCACTTTTTACTGCATTTTTTAAAGTGATCGCTAAATAGTCATTGCGCTTAACGGATCATGCATAAATTGTTATGGCGGGCCTCCCCGCATTGCAAGATAGTGAATCTGGTCAGGTCCGGAAGGAAGCAGCCACAGCTATTTATTGCGAGTGCCGGGGGTCTGGCTCGCCACCCAACCCTGTTTTGGAGTCCGTCTTTTTCGCATTATTTGATGGCTAGCATGATCTAACTCATTTTCCAAATTCAATCAAAAACCGTGTCTCAAACACAAGCCCTTGCGCGAAAGTGGCGCCCAAGAAATTTCTCGGAATTGACGGGACAGGAGCATGTGGTCAGGGCGCTGACCAACGCGCTGGAACAAAACCGGCTGCATCATGCTTATTTGCTGACGGGTACGCGCGGCGTAGGCAAGACAACCATTGCGCGTATTCTGGCCAAATCCCTCAACTGTGAAACAGGGGTGACGGCAGCGCCATGCGGCACTTGTGCGGCATGCATGCAAATTGATGCGGGAAGTTTTATTGATCTGATTGAATTGGATGCCGCTTCCAATACCCAGGTGGATAACATGCGCGAGCTGCTGGAAAATGCGCTGTACGCGCCCACCAGTGCCCGCTACAAGATTTATATCATTGATGAAGTGCACATGCTTTCCAAATCGGCTTTCAATGCCATGTTGAAAACATTGGAAGAGCCTCCGGCGCATGTCAAATTTGTATTGGCAACGACGGATCCACAGAAAATCCCCATTACCGTTTTATCGCGTTGTCTGCAATTTAACCTGAAACAGATTCCGCACATACAAATCGTGGATCATCTCAGCAAGATAATGGTGCAAGAAAACATCCAAAATGATACTCCGGCATTGCAACTCATTGCCCGCGCGGCGCAAGGCAGTATGCGCGATGCCTTAAGCCTGCTGGATCAGGCCATTGCCTTCGGTCAGGGTAACGTTGAGGAAGCGGGTGTGCGGGAAATGCTGGGCGTGATTGACCAAGGCTATCTGTTTGATCTGCTGGATGCCTTGACGCAAAAGGATGGATTGAAGCTATTGTCATTGGCGGATGCGATGGAAGCGCAGTGTCTTTCGTTTGATGCCGCGTTGCAGGACCTGTCCGCTTTATTGCATTGCATTGCGCTGGCTCAAACGGTTCCGCAGGCGATCAGTGAGGACACGCCTGAATATACCCGTATTTTCAAACTGGCAAAGGCTTTTGCGCCGGAAGACATTCAGTTGTTTTATCAGATTGCATTGCACGGGCGCAGTGATCTGAGTCTGGCGCCCGATGAATATGCCGGTTTCACCATGACACTGCTGCGCATGCTGACGTTTATGCCGGATGATGGGTTATCAAACAGTCAACTATTGCCAGCTTCGTCTGTTAACAGCAAACCGCCCGTGGATGATGGCAAGCCGCAACCAGCGTCCGCGCAAACGATACAGCCATCATCCCGTACTGCCGCTATTGATCCATCCGCCCTTGAGTGGCCGCAATTGATCCAGCAACTCAAGTTGACAGGCATGGCTAAAATGCTGGCGCAACATAGCGAAGCCAGGCTGCTTTCAGCGGAGAAAATAGAGCTGTGCGTGCCGGATGTGCATAAACATCTGCTGGAGAAGAAATATCAGGACAAAATTCAATCGGCGCTGAATACTTATTGGGGTCAACCGGTCATGCTTAATTTTTCTGTAGGCAACGTCACGGGACAGACGCCCGTTGCATTGCAGCAGCGTGCAGAAGAAGAAAAACAGGCAAAAGCCATCGCGGCGATGGAACAAGACCCCATTGTGCAAGAACTGATTGAGCATTTTGATGCAAAATTAATCGTTTCTTCAATTAAACCGATTCAAAAATAAAGGAGGTAACCGAATGAGAGGCAATATTGGCAACATGATGAAGCAGGCGCAGATGGTGCAGGAGAACATGAAACAAATGCAGGAGAAACTGGCGGCTATGGAAGTGGAGGGGCAGTCAGGAGCCGGATTGGTTAAGGTCGTGATGACCTGCCGCCATGATGTCAAAAGCATCCATATTGACCCGAGCCTGATGGGTGACGACAAGGAAATGCTGGAGGATCTCGTGGCAGCGGCTTTTAATGACGCGGTGCGCCGTGTGGAATCCACCACGCAGGCTAAAATGGCTGAATTGTCCAGTGGCTTGGGCTTGCCGCCTGGAATTAAATTACCCTTTTAAAGTAACCTTTTTTACCTATTCAAGGTAATTTATTTACCTGTCACTGATAACTGGGTAAAATCCATTAAAAATGGTGGTGACGT
>CAKKRO010000225.1:2018-8197 GCA_919902625.1 Nitrosomonadaceae bacterium | reverse complement strand
AGCTTCAGATATCAGATCCCGCCGCACAGAAATTTATATTTCCCAACCAAGCGCCGCTACCCATACTTCACATATTTTTCACATATGCTGGGATATGATCCAATGAACAATGATCCCGGCAAGTGAGCAGTCTAGCGCAAATGCCTGACTTTTAAAGATTAAACCAATAAGGAAGGGGAAATATAATGGCACCAAGAATCGCACATGTTGATGATGACTCGGATATCCGGGAAGCGGTTGAGCGTATTCTGTGCAAGGATGGATATGAAGTTGATAGTTATCTGACCATGCAGGATTTTATCAATTCATTGCAGGATGACGCCAACCGGCCTGATCTGGCTATCCTTGATGTCATGGTTGAGTCGATGGATTCTGGGTTAACAACCTACGCGCAGATCCACAAACGTTTTCCGCAAATACAAACCATCTTTCTGACATCGCTGGGCGACATGATCAGACCGTATTTTGAAGACGGATCTCATGAATGGGTTTGCATCGTTGAGAAACCGGTTGAGCCGAAAAGCCTGCTGGCCATTATTCATGATCGCCTGGATAATACGGAGGCCGCTCTGCAATCGGCTTAAGTTATTATGGCAATTGCCGAATTTTCCTGGTCTGAATCCAAAGATCAGGCCGCATTACCCGGAATAAATGGCATTGGACTCAAGCTCAACGATGAAATCTTAATCAGCAATATCCGCTGGTTTATTGCTTTTCGCTGGGTACTGATTGCCGCACTGATACTCTTCGAAGTCTTGGTGCTGTCAGCTTCGGATACACTTGTGCAATTCGGGATCAGTGAACAGAAAGACTGGCCGATTGCCATCATAGCGGTGTTAAGTCTGGCAAACATAGCTTACATTTATGCTTTAGATCATTGTCAACCCTGCAAATATAATTCGCCGTCGATCAATCTGTGGGTGCAGATCATTGTCGATCTGGTCTGCTTGTCTGTCGTAGTCCATTACATTGGCAGCACTTCCACGCCTATTTCATTTTTCTATGTGCTGCATATTGCTTTGGCTTGCATCTTTTTTTCTACCCGGGAAAGCCTATATGTAACCATATTAGTTTGTGTCATGGACACCATTGTAATTCTTTTTGAAAACTTCCTATTCACTCAGATACCGATATCGACACTTATAAGCAATCATCTATCGGCTGAGAGCATACAGAGAGATGGCGCCATATTATGGATGTTTTTTCTTGATATCCTGTTTTTTGTAGTCTGGTATGTCGTCTCGAGACTTTCTCTGATTGTCCGCGCCCATGAACACCGCCTCCTGGATGCTTACAAACAAATCAATCAGGCGCAGACGGAAAAAGACCAGTATGCCGTACTCATGACGCATCAGCTCAAATCCCCGCTGGATGCCATTCGCAGCAAGATCAATCTGATCAAAGGAGGATATTGCGGAGAAGCTTCACCGGGCGTTACCGATGCCCTGGATAAAATCAATACCCGCGCGCAAAGCATGGCAACCCTGATTCTGGACCTGCTCAGACTGGAGCGATTGAAAGACACTTGCCTTAACACAGCCGTGCTGGAATCTGTTGATATTGAAACCACCTTGCATAATTGCATTGAAAAATTAATTCCTGTGGCCAATTCCAAACAAGTTGCAATTTATGTTTCCATCGATAATTTTATTTGCAAGGTGATCCCCGATCAACTGGAAATTCTTCTGGAAAATATTATTACCAATGCGATCACCTACTCTTATGACAATTCATCCATTGAAATCACATCCGAAATAAATAAATCCAATCAAAGCGCCAGCATCATCGTTACTGACCATGGCATCGGTATCGAGAACAAGGATTTGCCCAATATATTCAATGAATACTTCTATTCACCCAGGGCATCCCTGCATAATAAGGCATCCAGCGGAATCGGCTTGTCTATCGTCAGAATCGCCGCAGAAAATAACAAGCTGCAAATCAAAGTAGTCAGCGAACCCGGCACAGGCACCTCTTTCACCGTCATTTTTAATAATATTCAGTTACCCTCAGATCGGCAGGAATTTAACCGGAAACCTTTGACAAAGGTCAGCCTGTCATAAAACCATCCTTCCAGCAGCAGTACGCGCACGCCACCTGTCATCGTTCAGCAATATTGTGCTGCCAGTAACGGCGGTGTAATTTCCTCCAGCTATCAACAGACCATCCATTATTTGCAAAGCGCAGTAAAATAGCGCCATCCCTGTCGCTACGCAGCAACGCACTGCCAGCATCACGGTAACGCGCCACTACCGCTTCGCGGGGATGGTCATAGCGATTATGATAGCCTACCGTGAATACAGTCAGCGCCGGGTTCACTTTCTGGACAAAAGCGGCAGTCGATGAAGTATTACTGCCATGATGGGGTGCGATCAATACTGTCGCAGGCAGCTTGTCACTGACGCGAGCAAGTAATGCCTGCTCATCCTTGCCTTCAATATCAGCCGGTAACAACACGCTGCCATGAGCGGATGTAATTTTTAACACACAACTGCTCGCATTGGTTTTACGTTGCGGGTCCGCATACTCCTGTGCCCGTGGATGCAGCCATTCAAAATGCACGTCATCCCATTGCCAGGATTGACCGGCAAGACACTGATCTGTGTGCATGACAGCTCGCTGTATCGGATGGTGGCTATCCAGGGACGACATCAGCCGCATCACCGGCATTGCCTCCAATACCGATAATGCGCCGCCGCTATGATCCGAGTCTGCATGTGACACAATCATGGTATCGAGTTGCCGGATACCTTCGCCACGCAAGAAAGGTGCAATGATGCGGCTACCGCTGTCTGTTTCACCGAAATTCGGGCCGGTATCAAACAACAAGGCATGATTTTGAGTACGCGCAACCACCGCCAACCCTTGACCGACATCCAATACCGTCAGCCATAATTCACCGGTTTCCGGCTTGGATGGTTGCACCAGAAACATTGGCAATAAGGCAACCACACCCAGCCAGCGAGCCGGAAAGCCCGCAAAGAATCCCATTCCCAGGCTTCCAGGCAGCAGCATCCAGATGATTCCGATTACAGCCGCCGGTATCGTCCACAGCGGTGGCGCATGTTGCTGCCATACCGCGTGGGGCAAATGACTCAACCCATGCAATAACGTCATGCCGGCACTTAACACGTCATGTGCCAGTGGCAACATAAAATCGAACCATGGCATGGTTGCCAGCAATGTCAGCGGCACCACCACAAGGCTCACCAGAGGAATGGCCATGGCATTGGCAATCGGTGACACCAACGACACTTGCTGAAACAAAGCCAGCAATAGAGGAATCAGTCCCAATGTGATCGCCCACTGAATCTGTAACCAGCCGCTGAGCCAGTGCATTTTCCCTATCCGCCCCACTGTCACCAGCATAATGACGGCAATCGCACCGAACGATAGCCAGAATCCGGGAGAGATCGTTGCCCAGGGATCCAACAGCACTACCCATAATAAAGCCCATGCCAGCACCACCGTTGCCGATGTAAAGCGCCCTCTCCATAACGCGATCGCCACCACTGCCAGCATACAGAATGCCCGCTGTGCCGGAATGGCAAAACCGGATAGTACGGCATAACCCAAAGCCACTACCAATCCGGCAATCACAGCAGCCCGGCGTGCCGGCAAACGCAATACCAGATAAGGACTCCAGCGCCATAGCCAGAATACCAGCGCAAATACCAGGCTTGATACCAAAGTGATATGCAAACCGGAAATCGCCATCAAGTGATTGGTTCCCGTGCGTGTAAATACTTGCCATTGATCGCGGGGAATGGCGTGCTGATCTCCCGTCGCCAGGGTTTTCAAAACACCGGCATAAGTCTGACCGGTCAGTTTACCGGTGAAACGCTGCTGGATTTCTTCACGTAGATGCTCAATCCAATAGGCGAGCCGATGGACCATCGGGTGCAGGCGTTGATTACCGGCTGCTGCACGCACATATCCAATGGCTCGAATATTGCGCTCCAACGCCCATGCTTCGTAATCGAAACCATGCGGATTCGCATTGCCGTGCGGCTGCTTAAGGCGCACGGTGATCTGCCAGCGCTCTCCCGCCTTTAGGATTGGCAGCGCCATTTCATCCGTACCGGATTGGCGGTCTTTATACCAGGATAGTGCGATACGCTTGGGTACAACGGCACCTTCAGTGAGCACACGCTCAACATCAAACTGGAAGCGCAGGCTACGATCATTTTTTTGCGGCAAACTGGCCACCACGCCGGCTACTTGAATATCCCGGCGTTCCCACTCCGGCGGCAATGAATCAGCCAAACGCCAGTGCGCAAAAGCCGCCGCCCAGAAAAATCCCATTCCCAGGAAAAAACCGCATAACAAGATTCTGTTAGTTGCTACCAGAGCAGTCAATTGATATTGCCGAAGCAATCCGCTCGCAATGGCCATCAGCAACAAACCCCAAGCCCACATTAATTCAGGTAATTCAGCCTGTTGTTGCAACAGGGCGGTACCCAAAACAAAAGCAAGAATATTTAATCGCAATGGCAAATCCTGTTTTCCTTCCAGCAAAGGCGCTACAACATCCGGTTAAACATCTTTAAGCGTTGATTTCATATTTTTATCATGCATTTCAATATTGCCTCAAAACAAAAATAAAACCTTATTATCCTTAATATTATTGTTGATGAATCTTAAAATTAATATATTATTGGCAGCTTGTTTTACGTGAAGAACATAACATCTTGGTAATAATTTGAAAGGCTCTATGCAGATTTTCCCGTTTTGGTATCTATTGCTTGGTTTAAGTATCGCATTCTTATCACCATCCGTATTAGCCCAACAAAAAAACAAGCTCACAATCGATGAACTGCAACGCGTAGGATTAGAAGCAAACGGTCTCGTCCAAGCCGCTCGCTCGCAAGTGAATATGTCTAAAGCAGGAGTAATCGCGGCATCAGCGTTTCTCAACCCTGAAGTCACAGTAACAGCCGGACCTGATAGTAATCGCTATTCATTAGCGATAACCGGGCCTACCTCAATGCAACGTGCCGTGACGGTCAATCAGCCGATTGAGAATCCTTTCATGCGCAGTGCGCGCATTAATGCATCTGAAGCCATTGTTGACGCCAGCCGTGCCAGCTTTGATCAGGTACGAGCCGATTTGGCGGCACAGCTTCGGGTACGTGCTTACGAATTATTGTTTCGTCTGGAACAAGCAGCTCTGGAAGAGGGTATTTACGATCTGCTGGAAGATGTGCGCCGGCGCATTGCACACAATGTCGAAAGAGGTGAAGCGGCACGTTTTGAACTGATCCGCGCGGATACTGAATTGCAAAGCGCGGACAACCGCAAGCAAGCAGCACAATTGACCGCACAGCGAGCACGGGTGATGTTGTTGCAACTGACCGCTGGAGCAATCCCGATTGATTTTGAAATCAATGCCACATTGAAAGATCCGGTTAATTTACCGCCGCTGGAAACCTTACGCCAGCAAGTTCCTGCCGTGAATCCGGATGTCGTGCGCTTGCAAGCCGAACAGGAACGTGCCAATAACCGGATCAGTCAAGAGCGGGCTTCGGTATTGCCCCAAATTAATGTGTTATACACCAATTATCAGGATGCTCAATTCACCTCTAACACGGCTGGCATGAGTGTCAGAATTCCTCTCTGGTACCGCCGCCGGGGTGAAATCGATACCGCCATTCATGATTCCGCACGCATACGGGAAACGCTCGAATTCCGCCGTTATGAGGTCAGCCAGCTATTTGAATCAGCATGGCAGGCTTTGCAAATTGCACAGCGAAGAGTGGATATGTTCGAAGGCGGGTTAATCAAGGAAGCGGAAAATGCCGTGCAGGTGGCTCAAGCCGCTTACCGGTTTGGCGAACGTGGCTTGATCGAGTTTTTGGATTCGCAACGTATACTCCGAGGAATTTTGGGCGATTCTTTGCAAGCACGTTTTGACTTGCAGTCATCCGCTGCCGAAATTGATCGGTTGCGCGCACACTATCCCAAGGAGTTAATTCCAGAATGAATTTCAAATTATTTTTTACCAACGCCACTGTTGTTGCGGTATTACTGCTGGCGGGATGCGATAAAGGCGGATCGACCGCTTCCGAAGAAGCGGCTCAACAAAACCAGGCAGAGGAACGGGATTTCAATAGCATCACTGCCCGGCCAGAGATATTAGACCGGTTACAAATCGGGCAGCCATTTTTAATTGATCTTGC
>CAKKRO010000225.1:0-1918 GCA_919902625.1 Nitrosomonadaceae bacterium | reverse complement strand
GTGATCGTCGGTCAGGTAGTGCAACCGGCCGATCCACTCTTTCAAGTAGCCGATCTCTCTCACGTCTGGGTAGTGGGCGATGTACCCGAGCAAATTGCGCGCGATGTCCGGCTGGAGCAGCATGTCGAGATCAATGTGCCCGCATTAGGGCCTCATCTTCTGGATGGCGTGATCATTTTTGTCTCAGATACGGTCAATCGTTTAACGCGCACCGTGATGACCCGGGTCATGGTGGAAAATCCGGAGCGCAAGCTTAAACCGGATATGCTGGCGAATATGCATATCACGGACCCGCAACACAAAATATTAGTCGTCCCTGAAGGGGCTGTCGTACGTGAACTCAATCAGGATTATGTCTTTGTCGCAGTCAGCGATAACCATTTCCAGCGAGTACACGTTGAACTAGGCCCTGAAGTGGCCAGTTTACGTCCGGTACTGGAAGGGCTTACGATTGATCAACGTATCGTAATCACAGGTGCTTTTCATTTAGACAGTGAGCGTAAGCTTGCTGAATTGGAGTAACCCATGATGGCTGCGATAGTTCGCGCGATGCTGAACCAGCGCCTGCTGGTTTTGGTGATCGGACTGATGCTATGCGTTGCAGGAGGTTTTGCCGTTAAAACTCTTTCTGTGGATGCATTTCCAGATGTGACCAATATTCAGGTACAGGTAGCTACGGTAGCGATTGGCCGCAGCCCTGAAGAAATGGAACGGTTAGTTACCGTACCGGTTGAAATTGCCATGACCGGCCTGCCGGGATTGGTAGAAATGCGCTCGATGAACAAAAGCGGGTTATCGTTGATCACGTTGGTTTTCACCGATGAAACCGATGTGTTTTTTGCGCGCCAGTTAGTGATGGAGCGAATCATTGATGTCACCCCCCGCCTGATACCGGGTATCACACCGGTGCTTGGACCGGTCTCAACCGGTTTGGGTGAAGTTTATCAGTATACGATTGAACACCCAGATGATGGCAAACGCGCGCTGACTGAAGAAGAACTCATGGAACGGCGCACCATTCAAGACTGGGTAGTGCGTCCACTGTTACGCTCGATCCGGGGTGTGGCGGAAATCAATTCCATTGGCGGGCACGTCAAGGAATATCAGGTATACGCTGATCCCAATAAGCTGCGGCATTACGATCTGACACTGACGGAGATTGACCGTGCATTGGCCAGTAATAATGCCAACGCCAGCGGCAATATCCTGGCATTGCACTATGAACAATACCTGATTCGCGGCGTGGGTCTCATTTCCTCGCTGGAGGATATCCGCAATATCGTACTCAGGGAAATGGACGGTGTTCCGGTATATGTACGCGACATTGCTCACGTAACCTTTGGCGGAGAAGTGCGCCAGGGCGCCAGTATCAAAAATGGCTACACGGAATCGGTTGCCGGTATTGTAATGATGCTGCGCGGCGGCAATGCCAAGGAAATCGTCGGACGGATCAAGGAAAAAGTCGCTGAAATCAATGAACGCGGAATGCTGCCGGATGGTCTCCAGATCGTGCCGTTTTATGACCGGACGGATTTGGTCGATGGTGCATTAACGACCGTTCAGACCACGCTGATGGAATCTCTGATTCTGGTAATCGTCGTCCTGTCGATCTTTCTAGGTACCGTCCGCACCAGTATTGTGGTGTGTTTCACCCTGATTATCACGCCACTGATCACCTTCCTGGTGATGAATTATTACGGCATGCCGGCCAATCTGATGTCATTGGGCGGATTGACGATTGCGCTGGGTATGATGGTCGACCCCACCGTGGTCGTTGTTGAGAATATCTATCAGCGCCTGGGAGAAGCGAAGGATACCGGAAAATCCAAATTCAATGTGATCGTGGATGCGGTGGCTGAAGTGGGCACACCGGTTATCTTTGGCTTAATCGTTACCGTGCTGGTATTTCTTCCTTTGA
>CAKKRO010000224.1 GCA_919902625.1 Nitrosomonadaceae bacterium | reverse complement strand
GATTGAACCAATCAAAAATTGATTTTGTATTACTTTGCGGATGCAAAATGGAGTTGATATGAGAAACCTCAGATGGATGTATTTGATCATTGCGTTACTTGCGCTGGTGGCAACAAACGATGCTGTTTGGGCTCGTGGCGGGCATCACCACCATGGAGGAGGGCATCACTATGGCGGTCATGGCCATAGACATAATCATCTGAATTTAGGCATCAGTATGGGCGGATATTATAATAATCCCGCTTTTTGGGGTTCCGGGTTTTATGGATACCATTCTTATGGTTATCCTGGCGCATTTTTTAATGCGCCGATTTACAACTACCCGCCAGCAGTGAGGGTACCTGCGACACCGCCGGTTTATATACAACAAGAGCAGCCACGGCCTGTCCAGCCGCGAGCCAATTACTGGTACTATTGCCAGAACCCGGGAGGCTATTATCCTTATGTCAAAGCCTGTCCGGGCGGCTGGCTACAGGTTGCTCCTCAGCCACCTGCACAATAACGCAAAGAGGTAAAACATGTTAACCCTAAGAAGATGTTTCATATTACTGATTGCTTGCCTGCTGACCGCATGTGTCCATATACCGACGGGTCCAAGTGTTATGGCATTACCCGGCTCTGGCAAAAGCTTTGATCAGTTTCGTTCTGACGAGTATGAATGCAGGCGGTATGCCTATGAGCAAGTTCGCGGCATAACTCCTCAGCAGGCATCCCGAACCAGTGGTGTGGAAAGCGCGGCCATCGGAGCTGGGCTTGGCGCCGCTGCAGGCGCTGCTTTGGGAGGAGGGCATGGGGCTGCGGTAGGTGCTGGCGCGGGGCTTTTAATGGGTGGGTTGGTTGGATCAGGCACCGCCACAACTTCCGGCTATGCCAGCCAGCAAAGATACGATATCAGTTATATTCAGTGCATGTATGCAAAGGGGCATCGTGTTCCTGTCGACGGCAGAATCACGAGTAATCCATCGGACAGCAGTGACACCGGCAGGAGAGTCTCAACACCACCCCCAAGCTTTATTCCTCCGCCGCCGCCATCGGGTAATCCACCGCCACCACCACCACCACGATAATCGCTTCGATGACTTGTCTACTTTCTTAAGAATGATGGTAAAAAGTTTTTAAGATGATCTTTCCAATGGGGGTGTACCGTTATGGGGATTTTTACCAGGATATTTGTATTTTCGGTATTTCTGCCTTCCAGATACAAAATGTATTGCCCCGGCTCGCTCAGCTTGAATGCTTGCGTGATCACTCCAGAGCGATGTTGCTGCGCAGGCACTGACAGCACTTCGTATTCTTTCTCTTTATCATCGGCTTCTACTTGCGCTAAACGCAATGCCAGCGGAATATCACGGGCCGATTCTGGATACAATAGATCAATAGCGATATTCAGCATGCCAGGCTCTGGCACTTTGTCACATTGCACGGGGATATAAGGGGTTCTGATTGCATCCTGGGGCATTACATAGTCGCCGGGAAGATAGTAGCTTGAATAGCCAATGGTCAGCGTTTCCGTTTCTATGGTGCAAGCACCGCCGCGAAAGCCCTTCGGATAGGTTTCGGATGAATCGCCTTGCGAGCTCGCACGATACAATGCGCCAAACGCTATAAAAATTGCTATAACCCCAATCAAAATTCCAAATTGAAGCCTGCGATGAAGAGGTGTTTCTGATTTGATTAACATCGTGTTAATTGTTTGCCTTAAAACAGATTCTTTTCCAGGAAATCTGAGCATTTTTTATAGTGCTCATCCCATTCCAGTCCATCCCTGGCCGTCCAGAATGATTCCCGCCAGAAACACCGCTTAATGTCATTGAATTGTCCATGTTCTTGTGGTTGACCTTTTCTTTCTCCGAAGACTCTTATTGTCATGTTTTTCCTGGCTTCTTCTGGAAATATAAGCATGACATCCCGGGTGTTAGCCCATTTTCCGAGAGTTCGATCAGCCAAAGCCGGTGGTGATGTGAGCATATCGTCGATCCATTCGAGCAAGCTGCCGCTTGGAATCGCATTGAAAGAGTCATTCATTTCTCTGGTTTCTGCAACAGGCAGTAAGCTCAGGTTATAGAACCTGAATGTTTCCTGGTTGGAAAGACGGGGCACCACAACGTTCTGGAAATCCCTGATACTGACAGCAGCACCCATGAACACCACGTGTTTATAGGGCAAATCAGGAAATTGCCGTATGATTTCATTAACTAACATAGTACCCATGCTATGCCCTATGAGGGTAATGGTTACATTGGGTTTTTGTGCAGTGATACGTTTCTGCAATTCTTCGAAAAACAAATAAACAGCGCCCTTGTGGCCGTCAATCTCTGATGGAAGGTAAGTGTCTCTTAGAAAAGCTTCTCGTGTACGCCGGATCATATTTTCATATCCTGAACGGCCCAGGCCGTTAACAAAAGGCGCTGTCCCAATACGTACCGGCGTCATAAGCAAGTAACGAGCCGTGTCCAGTACATCACTAGCCTTATCAAGCGCAGAAAAGTCTTGCGGCTCTGGACAAATGACGGTTTCTTTGTTGTTGCCGTTTACATCGAGACAATCGTTTAACTGGTTACGCAGTGATAAAAAAAGACGATGAGCTTCCAAACCACCGGCATAAGGTGTATCCATAAATCCACGTCCCAGGTCAGAGCCGAGTTTGAATGGCGAGGTGGCGATCGCTAATGGCTGGTCGACCTTGCCATTGCGTACATTAAACAACTGATCTATGTAAGATTCCCAGCCACCAGAGCGCCATACAATGCTAACAGGATAAACATTATTTTTTTCGCCTAGTACAGCGTGTGTCAACTCGACAGCCGATTCGATGCCCGCCTCTCTTGTAACAAGACCTCCATGAATGTAAATCAATAGCTCCTGGAAATTTTCAGTTTCCAGATTGGAAACGATATGCTCAACGAGTTGCTCAATTTCTTTTGCTTGCGCTTCTTCCAGCAGCGTATCGGGTGGACAATTAATAGAAAATTTAATGGGGCTGAATTGCCCTTGCTTATCAATATCAACAATGTGCTTTTTTAAAGCATCAGCGATAGTCTGTTTATTGATTTTCTTGGATATGCACTTGGCTTGATAGGGAATATTTTCATGATCATTGTGTTTCACGATAAGCACGGCATGACTTGCACAACCGGCAAGCAAAGGCAGCAATGCGAAACAAGCAAAACGTAGATAGCGCTGGAATAATTGTATTTTCTTTACAAAACTCATGATGACAAACATCTTATTCACCTATTGTGTTTATATT
>CAKKRO010000223.1 GCA_919902625.1 Nitrosomonadaceae bacterium | reverse complement strand
CCGAAAAGGCTCGAACGCTTACTCAGATTGTGAATTGCACCCACTGTAAAGCTACCAACTTCACGACTTGCTGGACCACCAGTCATTCCATGAGCATTTGTCATACCGCCTTGAGCGATTAAACTGGTATTGCCTAGATCATACTGACCACCTGCAAACCAAATGTTACCATCACCGCCCATATTCATGGCTGAATTACACTGTCCACGTGAATCCCCTAAACCTGTTGCTGGATTACCTAGCATACCAGCATTGGTACAGGTTGCTGAGCCTACTGCATTATTGATATTTTCGTACTGACCATTGAGCTTAAAGTTCTGATAGCTCCATGATGCACCACCACGCCAAACGTGCTCATTGTTGCTTAAACCCATATTTGTTCTCTGACGAGTACTGATATTATCGCGAGAGTATCCGCCGAATACGGCAAAATTATGGCCTTGGTATTGTGATTCATGCTTACCAGCGACTTGAAAATCCCATTCACCATCTTCACCGCCTAAGTTTGATTGACTTCCAGCGAAGCCACTTGTTGCAGCGATAATGTTTGCTGGATCCAGTCTGTTAGAGTCACCTGGCATCAACAAGCCTGAAAAACTGAAACCTTCAACTTTAGGCGAATCATAACGAGCAGCACTGTTTACAAAACCATTTGCGCCTGAACCCAGACCATTTGCGCCTGCGCTCATGGTGCCACCACTACCTGAAGCTTGGAGAGTTGTATATGCAAATGGATCAATGGTCATACCACCCGCAAAATCTTTAAATGGAGATTGAACACGGCCAAATTTCACTTCACCCCAGCCATCGTTAGCCAACGCAACCCAACGTTCCCGTGCAATACCTAAAGCACCACTGCCTGTACTGAAACCATATTCAACATGTGCTTTTGCTTTTAATCCGCCACCTAGATTTTCGGTAACATGCATACCCCAACGTGAACGACCCGTATCATCACCGATATGAGCTTGACTACTTTGGCCTTCACGATTAACTGTAGCGTATTCAGCTTGAACACTACCAAAAAGTGTCACGTTTGTTCCTTGTGCTGATGCAACCATCGGAACTGCAAGTGCACCGGCTACTGCCAGCGAAATAAGTTTCTTCTTCATACGGAAGTTCTCCTTTAATATTAAAACGACTGGGGTCATCATATTTTTTCTTACTACACTCCGGTAGAATGCACCCCGTTATTCGGACCTCCCGAATTGGAAGGTTTGATTGAATTGTGCCTAACACGGGAGTGTACTGCAAGAAAAACAAATCAATTTTATAAATTAAACAACAATTTTGTTGTATATAAGCAACATGTTTGTTGTTTTTCTGACTACAATTTTTATTTTTATTAATTTTCAATAGAATTGAATATCATCATTATCTCTTTTAGTACGATTATAAGCAACTATCAAGCAATTTATAGTCATAATTTAATGGACTATATTAGCAAATAATTACTTAATTCAATTAGCTGTTACGAAGAATCTCAATTAAATGATTGCCATATTTATCCAGTTTACGCATACCGATACCCGTCACTAAACGCAACTCATCTTCCGTTTGGGGGCATAAACGCACCAACTCTCGCAAAGTCGTGTCATGAAAAATCACATAAGCCGGAACACCATATTCTTTTGCTGTTTTTGCACGCCATGTACGCAATTGTTCCCACAAATAACGTTCTGTCGAATCCATCATGGCAAGATCATCGTCTTGCCGTTTCTCTGATAATCGATTGAGTTTTGCTTGCAGGCGCAAGTAGACTGTTTGTTGCCCCTTCAGCACGACACGACTCGCTGCAGTGAGATTCAAGCTACCGTGGCCTTCACTATCCGTCGTCAATAAACCCAGCGCGACCATTTGCCGGAATACAGCACGCCAAGTTCTCTCTTGCAAATCTTTACCGATACCAAAGGTACTGACTTTGTCGTGATTCCATTCTTTGACACGTACAGTTAAATTACCCCTCAATACATCAATCAAATGCCCTGCGCCAAAATTCTGTCCCGTTCGATAAACGCAGGACAAAGCCTTCTGCACTTCCACCGTTGCATCCCATACTTGCGGTGGATTTAAACAGACATCACAATTTCCGCATGCAGTGACATCAGAAACCTCGCCAAAATAACTCAACAAATGTGAGCGGCGGCAAGTTGTGGTTTCGCATAGCGATAACATCGCTTCCAGCTTCTTCGTGGCAACTTGCTTAAATTTGAATTCAGCTTCAGATTCCTCAATCATGCGCCGCTGCTGAATCACATCTCCGAGACCATACACCATCCAGGCATTAGCCGCCTGCCCATCACGACCTGCACGACCGGTTTCCTGGTAATAACCCTCAATACTCCTGGGTAAATCAAGATGCGCCACAAACCGCACATCAGGCTTATCGATCCCCATTCCAAAGGCTATGGTGGCAACCATGATGATACCTTCTTCACGTAGAAATCTTTCCTGATTCAGACTACGTGCCTGCATACTCATACCGGCATGATAGGCTACTGCGCGAATGCCTTTTTCGATTAACCAGGCAGTCGTCTCCTCTACTTTTTTACGTGACAGGCAATAAACAATTCCCGCATCTCCTCGATGCTCCGCCTGTATGAAAGCCAATAGTTGCACCCGGCTATTGGTTTTATCAATAACTTGATACCTGATATTCGGACGATCAAAGCTGGAAACAAATACCCTGGCAACATCCAACCCCAAACGCTCAATGATTTCTTTACGGGTATCCATATCGGCCGTTGCTGTCAAAGCAATACGAGGCACCTTAGGAAAGCGCTCATGCAAAACTGACAGTTGACTATATTCCGGGCGAAAATCATGCCCCCACTGTGAAACACAATGCGCTTCATCAATTGCAAATAATGCTATGGGAATGCGTGTAATCAAATTCAAAAAGCGGGAAGTCAGCAATCGTTCTGGAGCGACATAAAGCAGATCATACTCACTCGCCAGCAGTTTCCGCTCCACTACAGCGGCCTCCTGGGACGACAATGATGAATTCAGTACGGCCGCACGCACACCGATTTCATGTAATGCCGCAACTTGATTTTGCATTAACGCGATCAACGGAGAAACTACTACGGCAACGCCATCACGTAATAAAGCGGGAATCTGATAACAAAGGGATTTTCCTCCCCCCGTCGGCATCATTACCAAGCAATCTCCGCCATCCGCAAGATGGGCAATGACTTCAGCTTGTTGCCCACGAAAAGCAGGATAACCGAAAACTTCCTTGAGTATGTTAAGCGCTTTGGACATTCAAAATACAACTATTGCTAATTCTCAATTTTCTTCCATCTCAAAAACCACTTTCTGGCAAAAGCTAAATACTATTACCCGAATATCACAGGAACCAGCGTATAGGACATTACTGTCACAATCACAATGGCCACAAGATTCAATTTAAATCCCGCATTGGCCATCTGCGAAATAGTCACAGCCCCAGTTGCATAAACAACTGCATTAGGTGCGGTCGCAACAGGCAGCATAAATGCACAACTGGCTGCCAGTGCTGCTGGAACAAACAATACCATAGGTTCAATACCTGTTGTAACTGCCAATGCAGCCAGTATAGGTAATAAAGTGGCTGTCGTCGCCGTATTGCTAGTCAGCTCTGTCAAGAATACAACTAATGTCACAAGCCCGATCAGCAAAACAATTAAATCCATATGGGGCAAACCCGACAGACTTGCACCTATCCAGGTACCCAAATTTGTTTCCTTAATGGCAGCAGCAAGACTTAATCCTCCACCAAACAATAAAAGCACCCCCCAGGGAATTTTATTTGCAGTATCCCAATCCAATAGCGCTGTTCCTTTCTCCACGTCATCGCCCGATGGAATGATAAACATCAATACCGCGCCACCAATTGCAACCATCGCATCAGTTAACCATAAAAGAACCCCAAAGTTTTGCTGCAGTGGCACACGTACAATCCAAGCTATGATTACCAGTAAAAAAACCAATGAAATGCGCTTCTCAGGTTGAGTCAGATTTCCCATTTTTGCCAGCTCATCCAAGATGAATACTTTTGAAATTTGGGTTCCGCGCAAATCAAAAGGACAAGCCCATTTTGTTAAAACCCACCAGGTTAGAGATGTCATCACGATAACAACCGGCACACCCAATAACATCCAATCGACAAAACTCACTTCCATGTCATAAGTTTGTTTCACAAAGCTAACCACAAACAAGTTGGGAGGCGTGCCAATAATAGTGCCCAGTCCGCCTATACTTGCCGAATAGGCAATACCCAGCACAAGGCATAATAAAAATCCTTGATACTCTTTTATCTCATTTTTAACCATTTCACTCACCAGTGACATCGCGATTGGAATCATCATAATGGTACTGGCTGTATTACTGATCCACATAGAGATAAAGGCCGTGGTTCCCATAAAACCGGCAATCAAAGCAACAGGGCTATTCCCAACCCGCACAAGAATATTCAATGCAAGCCTGCGGTGCAAATTCCAGCGGGCTAATCCAGTCGCAATGATAAATCCGCCCAGTAACAAAAAAATGGTCGGTTCTGCATAGGAAAACGCGCTTTGCTCCATGGTCATAATTCCCAGTGCAGGAAACAATAATACGGGTAATAATGACGTGACCGGGATCGGCAAAACTTCGGTTGCCCACCAAATAGCCAATAGCAACGCAACACCCGCTGTATGCCATGCCGGAACCGGCATTCCTGCTGGCGCAGGCAAGAAAAGGGGCATCAACAAAACGCTCAATCCAATCAACAACCCCATCTTCTTAGTTTTAGTTAAAAACAAAACCTTGCCTCCAGCAATTGATGAATATCATCGTTAATATTTAGAATTAACTCATACATTACGAATCGTAAAGACTTACCCCATGATAATACAGTAGAATACCGACTCTAATACTTGCATCTTTATATTCAGCCAGCAGTTTGGCATATCAATCTTCAATATCGTTTCAAATTATTCGCTGTGCTGTGCTGGTATAATTCTATCTAAATGTATCTTTATTTTATTTTATAAAATTTGTGACGTTAGTCTGGAGAGAAAAAATGGTAGTAACTGATGTTTTGAAATTGATTCAAGACAATGAAGTCAAATTTGTTGACTTACGTTTTACAGATACAAATGGAAAAGAACAGCATGTAACCGTACCTGCACATACCTTTGATGCAGACAAATTTGAAGATGGCCATCCATTTGACGGTTCGTCCATTGCCGGCTGGAAAAGTATTCAGGCTTCCGATATGTTACTGATACCGGATCCTGACACCGCCAATATGGATCCATTCATGGATGAACCCACATTACTCATCACATGTGATGTAGTTGAACCGGCTGACGGAAAGGGTTATAGCCGGGACCCCCGATCACTCGCCAAGCGAGGGGAAATTTATTTGAAATCAACCGGTATTGGTGATGTTGCTTACTTCGGCCCTGAGCCCGAATTTTTCATTTTCGACTCCGTCCGCTGGCATACCGACATGTCAGGTTGTTCAGTCAAGATTGAATCTGAAGAGGCGGCCTGGAGTTCGGCCATTAAGTATGAAAGCGGCAATATTGGCCACCGGCCTGCTATAAAGGGCGGCTACTTTCCCGTGCCTCCCGTCGATTCATTACAGGACATCCGCTCCGCCATGTGCCTCACACTGGAAGAAATGGGCATTGGTGTAGAAGTTCACCATCATGAAGTAGCTACGGCAGGTCAGTGTGAAATAGGCACCCGCTTCAATAGCCTGGTGAAGCGCGCCGACTGGAATCAAATCCTCAAATATGTAGTACACAATGTGGCTCACTCTTATGGCAAAACGGCAACCTTTATGCCGAAACCCATTGTGGGCGATAATGGCTCGGGCATGCATGTGCATCAATCCATATGGAAAGACGGCAAGAACTTATTTTCTGGAAACGGTTATGCCGGCTTATCAGAAATGGCGCTTTTCTATATTGGGGGCATTCTCAAACATGCCAAGGCGCTCAATGCCATCACCAATCCCGGCACCAACTCCTATAAACGGCTCGTTGCTGGATTTGAAGCGCCTGTCAATCTTGCCTATTCAGCAAGCAACCGGTCGGCTGCCATTCGTATTCCACATACCAGCAGTCCAAAAGGGCGGCGGATTGAAGTTCGCTTTCCCGATCCAATGGCCAATCCCTATCTTGCATTTACTGCACTCATGATGGCTGGCCTGGATGGTATCCAGAATAAGATACATCCTGGAGATCCAATGGATAAAAATCTTTATGACTTGCCGCCGGAAGAGGCCGCCAAAGTACCCAATTCCTGCGCATCATTAGATGAGGCTTTGGAATGCCTGGATAAAGATCGTGATTTTCTAATCCGTGGCGGCGTATTTTCGAATGACATGATTGATGCCTATATCCATCTTAAAATGGATGAAGTCACATTGTTGCGCATGACTACGCATCCGGTTGAATTCGACATGTACTACAGCTTATAACCAGGTAAATAATGATCGCCTATTGGAAGACCATAGGCTGGAAGCCCGTTGACCTTAGGTCCAGCAGACTCCCAGAGAATAAATATTGCCTCGTACAAAGAGAATTTTGAGGTTGAATAAATAAAAACTACATCGGTTCAAAGTGATCAATTACTACAATAAGAAGGATTTATAAGCTCTTTTCCGGCTTTTCCTTTAAAAAAGGATTGATAGACTGATCAGATAATTGCATTTGTCATCAGAATTTCTCTATCGAAAATATGGAAATTAGAACATTACCCGTCTTATTGATTTTATTGCTGCTTTGTTCTTTACCCAAAGCTATTGCTGGCACAAGCATATACAAACATGTTGATAAAGATGGCCGTATTACCTTTACCAACCGCCCCATAAATAATGCACAAAAAGTTTCTATAGCCTCTTTTTCCAAAAGTGCCGAACCAAATAAATCAGGATTACAGCCGGGCGTTCCCCGTATAAAAGATACTACACAGAAAGAGCGTGATGTCATGCGTCACCAGATTCTGGAAAAAGAATTAGTAACTGAAGAGAAGCTCCTTACCGATACACAGAACTTCCTGAACCAAATCAGTAATGATCGAGAATCTGGTAATTATCGAGAAAAGGTTATCCAGCTAAAAAATAAATTATTCTTACACCGAAGAAATATAACGGCTATAAAGAAAGAACTGGCGAGTCTATAGTCATGCTGAAAATGATAAGCGGCCAGAATAGTGAATCATGAAAACAAATTACTTTTTATTGATTGCGTTAGTTTGTTCCCCATGTTCAGTCCAATCGGGTGTCTATAAACATATCGATGAACATGGCAATGTAACATATTCAAATGTACCTTCTCATAATGCAAGAAAAATTGATCTGCCTCCTATTGTTGTCGTTCCCGCTGTTGATCCTGAAGATATAGAAGAAAGAATTACAAAAAGAAGGGAGACTGCCAGAAATGAGGAACAACGTGAACTGATTGAAAGTAAAATATCTAAAGAAGAAAGTCGTTTAAACGAAATAAAGCATGAGTATAAAGATGGGGTTCCAGATCGACTGGGTAGCGAGCGCAACTACCAGAGATACCTTGATCGGGTTGAACGGTTGAAAGAAGAAATTAATGTGCGTGAGAAAAACCTGAGCATACTAAGAAACGAACTCCAAAAAATACCTGACAAAAACCGGTAATGAAAAACCTCACATGGATAGTTCTACCATAATAGGCACATGATCTGAAGGACGCTCCCGTTTACGCGCAGCCTTATCTATCGCACATGCCATACAGGACCTTGCAAGTTCATGACTCAACAAAATATGATCAATACGCAGACCCCGATTCAAGCGAAAGGCCATCATACGATAATCCCACCAGGTATAAGACTTCCCGGGTTGCTCAAATAACCGGAAACTATCAGCAAATCCTAAATTGAGCAGCTCATTGAACGCAGCCCGTTCCGGTTGACTGCATAATACTTTGCCTTCCCATACTTTCGGATCATAAACATCACGATCCTCCGGTGCGATATTAAAATCACCCAGTAATGCCAATTTTGTATACGCTTTTAATTCCTGTTGCAGCCACCTATTTAAGGCTGGCAACCATCTTAATTTATAACCATATTTCTCTGACTCAACTACATCGCCATTGGGAACATAAATCGAAATAACCCGCATATCCCCATAGGTGGCAGCAATGACTCTTTTTTGCTCATCATCAAAACCAGGTATTGCGGTTACTATGTCACTCCCCTTTTGCTTACTAAGTATTGCGACACCGTTGTAAGTTTTCTGCCCAATAAAAACAGACTGGTAACCGATGGCTTCAATCTCATTCTGTGGAAAATTGTCATCTGGCAATTTCGTTTCCTGCAAACATAACATATCGGGTTGATTAGCCTCTAGCCAATCAATAACTTGCGGCAGTCTCACTTTTAGTGAGTTAACATTCCAGGTTGCTAATTTCATAATGATGATTCAGTTGGTCATCCATCTGTTTATGTAAAGAAAAAATAATAAATACGGAGAATGTCTGGCTTATGCCACTGGTTCAATGATACGTTGTAGCCATTGACTGATATCCACTATCTCTTGTTGACATACAGTATGATCCATCGGATATTCATACCATTCAAGCGGATAATTAGCAGCCAGCAACCTTTCTCTTGAAGCAATCGCATGCGCTATGGGTATTACAGCATCATAAATGCCATGCGCCATAAATATTGGTATTGAGGCATTTACTGCACAAGCTTCCGTTGAAAGTGTTTCCATAAGAGGCAAGTAACTTGACAATGCTATAATTCCAGCAAGCGGATTAGTCTGGCGCAGTCCGGCTTGCAATGCCATTGCACCACCTTGTGAAAATCCGGCCAGCACAATATGTTTTGAATCAATGCCACGCTGAATCTCTCGTTCAATCAAGACATCTATCATCTTTTGCGAGCTGCGGATACCGGATTCATCTTGATAATTTCTGAAATCAGGGCGAAAAATATCGTACCAGGCACGCATTATATAACCATTATTCAGGCTTACGGGACGTTCAGGCGCATGCGGAAAGATGAATCGGATGGATTTCTCTGACAACAGTTCCAATTCATTGACTATCGGTACAAAATCACTCCCATTCGCACCCAAACCATGCAGCCACACAATTGCATACGTGGGACAAGCGCCCGTTTCAATTTCAATGGCAGACAGCAAATCAATTGAGTCATTAATCATATAATCGCAATAGAAATTTGCATTGGCACAAGAAATTGATAAGATTAAATTCGTGCAGTTTAAAGAAATCTATATAAATAAAGGAAACCATGAAACGCAGAAATTTTATAAAATTGATTGGATCAGGTGCATTAATTTTTCCCATTGCGCCCTTAGTTTCCGCACAGCATATATCGCAATCACTCGATTTAAAAAATTGGACCAGTTATCGTTTGACCTATCAAGTCGATCTTCCCGCCAGTGGCAGTACTGCTCGTTTATGGCTTCCATTACCTGATACCAATGATTCTGCTTTCCAATTTACTCAAGGCAGCAATTGGAGTGGTAATGCTACAAAAGCTTCATTTTCCACTATCGGAACAAGTTCCTTCCCAGTATTTACCGCAGAATGGCAAGGAAAACAAAAAAATAACCAGAGACATGTAACTGTCAGCTGTATTGTTAAAACCTCCGATCATTCTGTCAATTTAAGCGAGTACCCTGTAAGTAAGCGTTCCATACCAAATAACGTTAAGAATTATCTCGCTTCATCACACCTAAAACCAATAAACGGTATTGTACGTGAAACAGCCATTTCCATTATAAAAGAAAACAACGCCGCAACCACCTTGGAACAGGCCAGAGCCATCTATGATTGGGTAATAGATAATACCCGGTACGATGAGGAAATTCGCGGACGCGGGAGAGGTGATGTTAAATCAATGTTTGAGAAAAATACTCTCACTGGAAAATGTGTTGACATTAATTCATTATTTGTAAATCTTGCAAGGGCAGCCAATATCCCGGCACGAAATCAATATGGCATTCGCATGAATGAGTCAAAATTACATCAAAGTATAGGAAAATATGGCGATATTAGCCAGTCCCAGCACTGCCGCCCAGAATTTTACCTTGCTGGCAGTGGTTGGATCCCTGTTAACCCGGCTGATGTGAAGCAAGTGTCCGCATTGGAGAATATACCACTTGATGAGCAGAAAATGATTCTGTTGAGAGAAAAATTCTTTGGCACTTGGGAGATGAACTGGGTTGCTTTTAATCATGCTGAAGATCTGCTACTAGCTTCTAATAGTATTGCTGGCAAATTGCCTTTTTTTATGTTTCCACACGCAGAAGTAGACGGAAAGATACTGGATAGTTTAGATTCTGAGAATTTTTCATACAAAATAACTTCATCTGAATTAATAGGAACAGGCGCTAAGTTCTAGATTTGGTTACTCCATTTGAAATAAAACGTTCCACCACAAGCAATACAGCAGATATGAGTGCTTCAGTTCGTTGGCATTCGTCCCAAAGAACGGGGAATTCAATTCCCTAAAGAGATTCAATTTTTTACTTTATTTTTCTGCTTATCCACTTATAAAAAAACCGGTACACCGGCTGTC
>CAKKRO010000222.1:4863-6826 GCA_919902625.1 Nitrosomonadaceae bacterium | reverse complement strand
GGCCATGTGCCGATGCACCTGATCAAGGAAAATATGGATTTGCAACTGAAGTATTGCGATGAAGCGCCTTTTTATACGCTGGGGCCATTAACCACAGACATTGCTCCCGGCTATGATCACATCACCTCCGCCATTGGCGCTGCGATGATCGGCTGGTATGGCACGGCGATGTTGTGTTATGTGACGCCAAAGGAGCATCTGGGTTTGCCGGACAAGGATGATGTCAAGGATGGCATTATTACCTACAAGATTGCCGCGCATGCCGCAGATCTGGCCAAAGGACATCCCGGCGCGCAGATTCGCGATAATGCGCTGTCCAAGGCACGCTTTGAATTCCGCTGGGAAGATCAATTCAACCTCAGCCTGGATCCTGACAAAGCGCAACAATTTCATGATGAAACCCTGCCGCAGGATGGTGCCAAAGTGGCGCATTTCTGCTCCATGTGCGGCCCCCATTTTTGTTCCATGAAGATTACCCAGGATGTGCGGGAATATGCGGCCAATCAGGGTGTTGCTGAAGAAGAGGCGCTAAAGCTGGGGATGGAACAAAAATCGGCGGAATTCAAGGAAAAGGGCGCGGAGATTTACAGTAAGTTGTAAGGCCGGTCTGCAAGATCTTATTGTCATTTTTATTTTATAAAGCCTAACCATACGGCATGGATTTCATTTTACTGTTTAAGGCGTTGATCCTGGGTGTTGTTGAGGGATTGACCGAGTTCCTGCCGATCTCATCCACCGGCCATTTGATATTGGCCGGTGATTTGCTCGATTTCAATGATGACAAAGGCAAGGTTTTCACCATTGCGATTCAACTGGGTGCAATTCTGGCGGTCTGCTGGGAATATCGCGGCAAGATCAGAGAAGTTGTTGCAGGCATCGGTTCAGATAAAGCCGCCAACCGCTTTGTTCTGAATCTGCTGATTGCGTTTATGCCGGCTGCCATTATGGGACTGCTGTTTATCGGCATCATCAAGCAATACCTGTTTAATCCCTTATCAGTCGCCATGGCATTGGTCATTGGTGGTGTGCTGATTTTATGGGCGGAGCGCAGGGATCATGTCATCGAAGTGGAGCAGGTCGATGACATGGATTGGAAGCATGCTTTGAAAGTAGGGTTGGCGCAATGTCTGGCCCTGATACCCGGCACATCACGCTCCGGCGCTACCATCATCGGCGGCCTGTTTTTTGGCTTGTCACGCAAGGCCGCCACCGAGTTTTCATTTTTCCTGGCCATCCCGGTCATGTTTGCCGCTACTTTTTATGATGTCTACAAGAATCGTGAATTCCTGGAATTTGATGATCTGGGTATGTTTGCCGTGGGGTTTGTGGCTGCATTTATCAGTGCATTACTGGCTGTACGTGGCTTAATACGCTTTATCAGCAATCATGACTTTACCGTGTTTGCCTGGTACCGCATCGTGTTTGGCATTGTCATATTGGTGACAGCATACACGGGTGCTATCGGCTGGTCGGGAATGTGAAGCTTCACTGGTGTAAAATGTTATAGTCCAATTTGTTTCTATTATGCAATAGCTTGAAGAATAAAAGTTTGTGCCATTCTTTTAGCCCTTAGACCCGCCTGCTTATCACCATATACATGTGCCTGAACGATCGCGCCTTCGATTAATAGGCTCAATTCTGCAGATAAGGCAGCAGAGTCATTTGCACCAGCTGCTTTTGCAAGTTCACGGACATAATCAGCCATTAGGCGTTTGTGTTCTGCACATACCATATGGCATCGATTATCTTGTTTAGAAAACTCCGCAGCAGCATTGATAAACATGCAACCGCAAAAATCCTCACTGTTGAGCCACTCATTGAGTACATCAAAAACAGCATTTAACCGTTCTACCGGAGTTTCTCCGAGATGTTCAACAGTACGCATGAAGTAATTTCTAAAAAGCTCATCGCGTCTGCGCAATACTGCAAGTATCAATTCATCTTTAGATTTGAAATAAGAATA
>CAKKRO010000222.1:0-4763 GCA_919902625.1 Nitrosomonadaceae bacterium | reverse complement strand
ACAGATCTGTATACTATCTGTTCTGTAAGTAGACGATTACTTGCAAACCCACATCAAATACAACTATGGAGAAAAATTATGTCACGTATTCATACAACATCATTAAATGCAACGCAGTACCGTACCATTTCCATTGATGGCGTTGATATTTTTTACCGCGAAGCTGGTATGCGAGACAAACCTGCACTGCTGTTATTGCATGGATTTCCAACATCTTCCCATATGTTCCGCAGTTTAATCCCTGCATTAGCAAAGCAGTATCATGTCATTGCGCCCGACTACCCGGGATTTGGTCATAGTGCAATGCCTGATCGCAGCCAATTCACCTATAGCTTTGACCGGTTTGCCGAGCTGATCGGGAAACTACTTACGCAACTGGATGTGCGTCGGTATGCGATCTACGTATTCGATTATGGAGCGCCAGTGGGGTTTCGTCTGTTTCAGCGGCATCCTGAGCGTATCTCAGCTATTATCAGTCAAAATGGCAATGCTTACGATGAAGGCATTGCTGGGTTTTGGGATCCGATAAAGGCATATTGGAATACCCATGGAGAAACTGAGCGAGAGGCCATTCGCTGGTTGACGAGCATTACAGCGACGCATTGGCAATACCATAATGGTGTGCCGGAAAACTTGGCCGTCTATATCAGTCCGGATGGTTGGCAACATGATCAAAGCTTGATGGACCGAGCCGGTAACGCGGAAATCCAATTGGATCTTTTCTACGATTACCGTACCAATCTGCCACTCTATCCGCAATGGCAAGAAGCATTTCGTCAATATCAACCACCGTTACTGGCGGTATGGGGTAAAAATGATGAAATTTTTGTGGTTCCTGGTGCTGAAGCATTTAAGCGCGATCTTCCCAATGCTGAAATTCATTTATTGGATACGGGGCACTTTGCACTTGAAACACATGGTAAGGAAATTGCTGAGCTAATCATTGATTTCTTAGGACGAATATTAAAGGCATAAAGTTATGAAAGCGCTTAAAGTGGGCGTTGAGCATGTGGGTCCTGCGGTTAAGGATTTACAAACGACGGCGAGCTTGTTTACTAATTTACTTGGTTTTACCAAACTGGGAGAACGAGCAGATTATCCGGCAATTTTGTCAGCGATGGTGTAACCAAAATACATTGTGGCTGGTGAGTAATCCAGAAACGGCTATACTGTTTAGTCGATGGACGAATATTGGTTTACATCATATGCAGTATCGGGCAGTAGCAACACGATACGACAAACTGAAGAGAAATTTTGAGAGTATGGTAGCCATGGCATGTGGATATCTGTGGCTACCTATGTGAAATGTCAACAGACCTAGGTGTTATTTATGATAGCTCTTCTCGTTAACATACCTGGTAAGCTCAAGGATGTAGCCAATTTGATCATAGTATTCTTAACTCAACTTTGCACCCATGGCAATCCGGCCGCTTTCCAGCCGGAAGCTGACCCGCGATGACCGCTCTCGTCTTTATCGCCCTCAAAGCCTTCGAGGATGTTGTAACAATCGGTAAAATCCGCTTCGCTGGCTATTGCGGCGGCCTGATTTGAGCGCGCGCCACTGCGGCAGATGAACAGTACCGGTAATGATTTATCGACTTGACCGGCCAGTTGATCGAGAAAACCGGGGTTGGGATGCATGCCGGGATACGAGCGCAATTCAATTTCTGTGGCGCCGGGAATGCGTCCAACCCAGTCCAATTCGGCCCGGGAGCGCACATCCACCAATTGGGCTTGCATAGATTCCTGTAAAACTCGGTAAGCTTCGATGGGCAGTAATGCGCCTTTATAAGGAAGACCCATTTCCCTGGCGCGTTGTTGTGCTGTTTCCAATATTGTTGCGGTTGTTTCCATGAAAATATCCCGGTGATGTTATTAAAATGTTTGGCTGGATTGCCCTTATAATAGGGCCACTCTGACCATCTCTTATTCCTTTATACGTCGAATATTATCACGCCAATGGAAAAAATCCGCTTATCCAAACGCATGTCGGAACAAGGCATCTGCTCGCGCCGGGAAGCGGACCGCTATATTGAATTGGGCTGGGTGTTTGTCGACGGGGTACAGATTTCCGAACTGGGCACCAAAATTTATCCCACGCAGAAAATCAAATTGAACAAGGTTGCTCAGATGCAGCAGACCAATTTGGTGACAATATTGCTCAACAAGCCGATCGGTTATGTTTCAGGGCAGCCGGAACCTGGTTATCAACCGGCTGTTGTGTTGATCAAGCCAGAAAATCAGTTTTGTAATAATCGGTCTATTAAGCGCTTTCAACCGGCGCATTTAAAAAATCTGGCACCGGCCGGCCGGCTGGATATTGATTCACAGGGTTTGCTGGTATTTACGCAGGATGGCCGCATCGCCAAACAGTTGATCGGCGCGGATTCCAGCATTGAAAAGGAGTATCTGGTTCGTGTTGAAGGCGCTTTGTCCAAAGAAAACCTGGTTTTGTTGAACTTCGGTTTGAGTCTGGATGGCAAAGCCCTGAAACGGGCGCAAGTAAGCTGGCAGAATCAGGATCAACTGCGATTTATTCTGCAAGAAGGCAAAAAACGCCAGATCCGCCGCATGTGCGAGCTGGTCAATCTGAAAATCACCGGCTTGAAGCGGGTGCGTATCGGTAGAGTGAAATTGGGCGATTTACCCGAGGGCCAATGGCGGTATCTGGAGGATGGAGAGAAGTTCTGACGGTATTTTAGAAACGGGTGAGATTGCCTATGCATCAGCATATACACGTTGTGCTCAAAATTCCTGCGCATAAACTCCTGTACTATTACGAAGGGGAAGTGGATACCGTAGTGGTGAGAGCCACTGATGGCCGTGTCATCCGTTTTCCTGCCAATATCTTACGCACGGTGGTGCAAAGTGATGGCGTGCAGGGTACGTTTGAACTGGTTTTCGATGAGCATCACAAATTTGTGTCCATCGCCCGCATCAGTGATTAATGACGATCCACGCACGCCATCTCGTCCAACGGCGGTTTCTAGGTTAAACTTCCTCCGTATCGAGAATTTGTAATTTTTCTTCCATTCAAACAAAGATTAAACCCATGGCCCAATATGTAATGTCGATGCTCCGCGTGAGCAAAATAGTTCCTCCCAAGCGTCAAATTATCAAGGATATTTCACTCAGCTTTTTTCCCGGCGCAAAAATCGGTTTGCTGGGATTGAATGGCTCCGGCAAGTCCACCGTGCTGCGCATCATGGCCGGTGCGGACAAGGAATTTGACGGCGAGGTGCAGCGTCTGCCCAACATCCGCATTGGTTATTTGCCGCAGGAACCGCAACTGAACCCCGAGCACACCGTGCGCCAGGAAGTGGAAGAAGCGCTGGGCGAAGTGATGCAGGCACAGAAAAAACTGGATGAAGTGTATGCCGCCTATGCCGAAGAAGGCGCTGACTTTGATGCGCTGGCCACCGAGCAGGCGCGCCTGGAAGCCATTCTGGCGACCTCCGGCAGCGACGCCTCGCACCAGATGGAAATTGCCGCCGATGCGCTACGCTTGCCGCCGTGGGAAGCCGTGATCAAGCATCTTTCCGGTGGCGAAAAACGCCGCGTCGCACTGTGCAAACTGCTGCTGGAAAAACCGGATATGTTGCTGCTGGACGAGCCGACCAACCACCTGGATGCCGAATCGGTGGAATGGCTGGAACAATTCCTGGTGCGTTTCCCCGGCACCGTGGTGGCCGTGACGCACGACCGCTACTTCCTCGACAACGCCGCCGAATGGATACTGGAGCTTGATCGCGGTCATGGCATTCCGTGGAAGGGCAATTATTCGAGCTGGCTGGAGCAGAAAGAAGCCCGCCTGGAGCAGGAAAACAAGCAGATTGATGCGCACATGAAAGCGATGAAGCAGGAACTGGAATGGGTGCGGCAAAATCCGAAAGGCCGCCAAGCGAAATCCAAGGCGCGTCTCGCCCGTTTCGATGAACTTAATTCGCAGGACTATCAAAAGCGTAACGAAACGCAGGAGATCTTCATTCCCGTTGGTGAGCGGCTGGGCAATGAAGTGATCGAGTTTAACGGTGTTTCCAAAGCCTACGGCGACCGGCTGCTGATCGACAACTTGAGCTTCAAGGTACCGCCCGGCGCCATTGTCGGGATTATCGGCCCGAACGGCGCGGGTAAATCCACCCTGTTCAAACTGATCGCCGGCAAGGAACAACCCGATTCCGGCGAGGTGAAAATCGGTCCCACCGTCAGGATCGTGCATGTCGACCAGGCGCGCGATACGCTGGAAAATGACAAAACCGTATTCGATGCCATTTCCGGCGGCAACGAGATGCTGACCGTCGGCAAATACACCACCCCGGCACGCGCTTATCTCGGTCGCTTTAACTTCAAGGGTGGCGATCAGCAAAAAATCATCGGCCAGCTTTCCGGCGGTGAACGCGGACGCCTGCATCTCGCGCAAACGTTAATCTCGGGCGGTAACGTACTGCTACTGGACGAACCGTCCAACGATCTCGACGTGGAAACCCTGCGCGCACTGGAAGACGCCTTGCTCGAATTTGCCGGCTGCGTACTGGTCATCTCGCACGACCGCTGGTTCCTCGACCGCATCGCCACGCATATCCTCGCCGCCGAAGGCGAATCACAATGGACTTTCTTCAACGGTAACTATCAGGAATACGAAGCGGATAAGCGCAAGCGATTGGGTGAAGAAGGCGCAAAACCGAAGCGGATCCGATATAAGCCGATCAGCCGGTAACCATCAAACTTCCTTCTCTCAGCAAGGAGAAAAGGATGAGAGGAGG
>CAKKRO010000221.1 GCA_919902625.1 Nitrosomonadaceae bacterium | reverse complement strand
TCAAGTCAGTATTATTCGCTTAAATTACACACAATAAATTTACGTTAATAAATCGCAAAACCCAAACGTGACTTTGTTTACTGAAAAATATATATTATCGGCAGAACAGTTTATCAATTCGCATTAATCTTCAGGAAAATCACCATGAGTCATAATCTATTCAATAGCCTGCATGAACTATCCATTGCACAAGGAAGGAGTGCAAAATACTATTCACTTCCGGCGTTGGAGAAAAGTGGCCTTGGAAGAATCTCCCGTCTACCGGTATCGATCCGTATCCTATTGGAATCCGTACTGCGCAATTATGACAATAAAAAGATAACCGAAGCTCATATCAAACAACTGTCAAATTGGCAGCCCAATGCTGCAAGAGTTAATGAAATACCTTTTGTCGTTTCGCGTATTGTTTTACAAGACTTCACAGGTGTTCCATTATTGGTGGATTTGGCTGCCATGCGTAGCGCAGCCATAAAATTAGGGAAAAACCCAAAGCTGATAGAACCATTGGTGCCTGTTGATCTGGTTGTTGATCATTCAATTCAGGTTGATTATTACGGTACTAAAGAAGCACTCAGTCACAACATGGAAATTGAGTTCTCGCGTAATAACGAACGCTATCAGTTTATCAAATGGGGCATGCAGGCTTTTGACACTTTTAAGGTGACACCACCTGGAATTGGCATCGTACATCAGGTCAACCTTGAATATCTTGCACGTGGTGTACACCAGAAAAATGGAGTCATCTTTCCCGATACTTTAGTAGGTACCGACTCACATACCACGATGATTAACGGTATAGGTGTCGTGGGTTGGGGGGTTGGGGGCATTGAAGCTGAAGCCGGTATGCTGGGCCAACCTGTTTATTTTCTTACTCCTGATGTAGTGGGTGTTAATTTAACTGGCCAGTTACGTGAAGGTGTAACTGCAACTGATTTGGTTTTAACGATTACCGAAATGTTACGCAAAGCCAATGTGGTCGGTAAATTTGTTGAATTCTTTGGAGAAGGAACTGCGTCATTAACATTACCTGATCGCGCTACCATTGCCAATATGGCTCCTGAATATGGCGCGACAATGGGTTTCTTCCCGGTTGATGATGTCACCATTGAATATTTCAAAGGTACAGGACGCAGTGATGAAGAAATTGTTGCCTTTCAGGCCTATTTCCAGGCGCAGGAAATGTATGGCATCCCCCGGAAGGGAGACATCGACTACACCCAGGAGCTTGCGCTTGACCTAAGTTCAGTAGCACCATCACTGGCAGGTCCCAAACGCCCACAAGATCGTATTGATCTTGCCGCCATCAAATCTAAATTTACTGAACTCTTTAATAAACCTGTCATAGAAAGTGGTTACGGTAAACAAAGCCATAATATTAATCAACGTTATCTTACCCGTAATACTCGTACTCAAGATCCTGATGTCTGTACTCATATTAACTCTGATAATGTGGATGAGAATCGACTGTCACCGTATAGTTCACACAATACACCTGAAATGGTCAATCATCATCCGACACAAAAAATTGCGTCGGAAGAACGACGAATGGTCTCCCGTAACATCACTGAAATGACCAGTAACCGCCCGACTCCTGATCTAGTCGATTTATCTGCTGATAAATTGAATGGCTCTTCAGTTGATTTAGGTCATGGTGATATATTAATTGCCGCCATCACTTCTTGTACAAACACATCCAACCCAAGTGTCCTAATTGCAGCCGGATTGTTAGCCAAAAAAGCCGTTGAGAAAGGACTATCAGTTAAACATCATATCAAAACATCGCTGGCACCTGGCTCACGTGTCGTGACAGATTATTTGATAGTGACGGGGCTACTACCCTACCTGGAGCAACTGGGTTTTAATCTGGTAGGTTATGGTTGCACTACTTGTATAGGCAATGCAGGGCCATTAGCTGACCCCATTGAAGAAACCATCGTTAAAAATGATTTGGTTTGTGCAGCTGTACTCTCAGGAAATCGTAATTTTGAAGCCAGAATTCACTCAAATATCCGTGCCAATTTCTTAGCTTCCCCTCCCTTGGTTGTAGCTTATGCAATTGCTGGCACTATTTTGAAAGATCTCACTACCGAGCCTTTAGGCATCGGCAAAAATAATCAACCCATTTGGCTTAAAGATATCTGGCCAAGTAGTGCAGAAATTCATGTGCTGATGAAATTTGCCACTAATGCAGATACTTTCCGACAGTTATATAGCAATCTTACTAAAGATCATCACCTCTGGAATAAGGTGACTTCAGTAACCGGTCAAACCTACAATTGGCCGCAGTCTACCTATATCGCCGAACCTCCCTTTTTCCAGAACTTCTCACTGCAACCGGCAGCCGCCAATGATTCGGATGGAATTAAAAATGCCTGCGCACTAGGTATATTTGGTGATTCTGTTACAACGGATCATATTAGTCCGGCTGGCTCTATCAAAGAAGCTTCGCCCGCAGGTAAATATCTGCTGGACAACAATGTCGCCAAGGCTGATTTTAATAGCTATGGCGCCCGCCGCGGTAATCATGAGGTGATGATGCGCGGCACATTTGCCAATGTCCGCATCAAGAACCTAATGATTCCTGGCAGTGAGGGGGGTATCACTGTCTATCAAAATGGTGCAGATAATGACTCAATACAAATGAGCATTTATGATGCTGCCATGAAATATCAATCTCAAGGCATTCCCACCCTTATTTTTGGCGGTAAAGAATATGGCACCGGTTCCAGTCGTGACTGGGCAGCCAAAGGAACTCAATTACTCGGTGTTAAAGCAGTCATTGCAACCAGCTTTGAACGCATACACCGCAGTAATCTAATTGGCATGGGCGTCCTCCCGTTACAATTTAAAGATAGCGACAATGCCGCTTCACTTGGCATTAAAGGTAATGAACGATTTGACATTTTGGGTCTGAAAAATATCCAACCACAAAAAGACGTGACCTTAGTCATCCACAGGAAAGATGGCACAAATCAATCGGTTCAACTACTATGCCGTATTGATACTACCATTGAAGTTGATTATTACCGGCATGG
>CAKKRO010000220.1 GCA_919902625.1 Nitrosomonadaceae bacterium | reverse complement strand
CAAGTTCATACAACAGCGCAACACGATAAATATCTTTTCGTGTAATGTTTAAGCCATTTGATTGATAGACTACTTGATCCGCGTGTAATTCTGGGTCATGCGCAAGAGCTGCTAACAAATCATCATTATTAATTCGCCCTTGCTGAAATAAATTCCGATTTTGTGATTCAGGTAAATAGCCGTATATGCCAGTCAGTTCTTCAACTTCTGCCAATGCTTTCTCAAATGGGAGATGCTGAAAACCATGAATGGTATTGTGATGGACAAATTCATGTATTGGACCCTGCCCCGGTAGAACATGATCCAGATGATTCAATGCCGCAATAATTTGTCCGCGCTTATCGAGGGATAAAGAAGTTTCGTGCATCGCTAATCCTATTGAATACGTTGACTGATAATATCGCTCATCTGATAGATAGTTGCTGTTGACAAATCAATCAGTAATGAAGGCCATAGACCAAACAGCACGATATTGGCAACCAATATACCGGCTGCCAATAATTCGGGCGTTCGTAAATCTTCAATCTCACGCATTTCTGGTTTTACCGGTCCTGTGAATAGCATCCCGATCGTTCGCATCGCATACGCAGAACTGATCACAATGCTTAGACCAAGAAATACCATCACGAATCCCCATTGTTGGAATCCACCAATAAATGCATGTAGTTCAGAGAAAAAACCAACCGTACCAGGCAGGCCCATTGCTGCAAATAAGGTAATGGTCATGAATAAAGCAAAGCGTGGCATCACTTCAACTAATGAACTGTAATCCAGGATATTGCGGGTATGAGTTCGTTCATAAAGCAATCCAATCAGTAAGAACATTGCCCCTGCAATTAATCCATGGGCAGTCATTTGTAAAATAGCACCCATAAATCCAGTCAGGTTCAAAGTAGCTATATCTAAAAGCACTATTCCCATGTGGCTAACAGAAGAATAAGCCACCATTGCTTTAAGATCGACCTGCCGCCAGGCTAGTAGCCCCCCATAAATCATGCCAAGTAATGCCAGGAAAACAAGAAGTGGCTGCAACACCTGCGCAGCTTCGGGCAACATAACAACTGCTCTTATTAATCCATAGGCTCCCATTTTCAGCAGAATTCCAGATAAAAGAATACTAATGGGACTGGGCGCTTCAACATGCGCTAAAGGGAGCCAACCATGTAACGGGAAAATAGGCATCTTGACACCAAAGCCAATCAAGAATCCTATCAATACCCACACCTGTTCGTTTTTTGGCATGCTTTGCGCTGCCACACTCATGGATGACATCAATGTACCACCGTGTGGCGGCATGTATTGACTGATCGCAAATAGACTGATCAATATGAAAATTGATCCGCCCATTGTGTAGAGTACAAAATTGAGACTTGCCACATGCCGTTGAACACCACCCCAACGACCAATCAATAAGAAAAGTGGTGCTAAAGTCACTTCCCAGAAAATATAAAACAGGGACCAATCTTGAGAAAGAAACACGCCCAGCATCCCCAATTCAAGCAGCAGGATACAGATGTAATAGCCTTTAATGCCGTGAGAAATATTGAAGGAAGCCAGTAATGCAATGGAAGTAAGCAAGCATGCCAAAACTACCATGGGTAATGACAAGCCATCAATACCCAGTGCAAAGAAACTGCCTAACTTTGGATTAAGTATGAACTGCTGTTCAAACTGTAAACCACCATCCTGCATGTTATAAATAACAATCAGCCAACAGCTAATCAGAAAAGCAATCGTCGCAAACAAGTTTGCGACGAAACGTATCTGATTGGTATTTTGTTTGGGTGTCAACACCAAAAATAAAATGCCTATCGCAGGCGTCCAAAGTAATGTACTGAGTATGCCCATTGAATGTTACCTTTTTACTGGAAGTATTATTTGTTTGGCTTTAGAAACCAGAAGATTTAAATTGTCAGGCATTTTCAATTTTAGATTTTTTCTTAAACCGCATCGTAATCTGATTAGTGAATTAAGGACTGCTCTACTGCCATAAAAACAAAGGCTGGAATGCCCTTCATGTTGGATCGGCACGTTAGCATAAGGAATGTGAATAATTCGTGAATAGTAAAATTATATGAAGTGCTTGTTTTGTGTCATAACTCTGTATTTGAGATAACACTCTATGCCTCTTGGAAGAGGGTATAAACAAAAATACTAACGGACCACTCCGCCAAAACGTTCTCAAAAATGAGAGCGCTTCACTACGATTACACAACAGGAAATTACTATAGCAATGGAACGATTGAATAATCGTCCAAGAAAAGGACCTGGATATCAGTCATCTATCAGGTGTGTACTTCAAACTTGAATCGCTTCTATACGATACAAATAATATAAGGGCTGATAGAGTATGAGACGCGCACTACTACGCCGATGTGGCATACAGCATTTAATTTGATGGTATTGATTTGGGTGATTTCTACTGCAAAATTACATCAAACAGTGCCCTGGATAACGTAATGCGCACAACTTTAAGTATTAATTTGTACGCATTACGGTTTACAAGATACTTCTAAATAAAGATATTAACTTAATAAGAAACTGCTGGCCCTTCAACCCATTGACAGTCTGAAATCAGGCACATGCCGCCTAATTCTTTCATCGCGGGTCTTAGTTCATTCAACACTCTTTGTGCCTGATCTTCCTTACAGGCAAGAATGATCACAACATTTTCGTCGGTCATAAGTACATCATCAGGATTTCGTGCGCCTCGTGATCCGTAACCGCCGGCATTCTTGATAGCGGTATAGCCTCGCACTTCACTTCTTTCTAACAATTCCATTAACTGATCAAGTTGTTCTATCCCGATCACAATCTCGAATCGTTTCATTGCTATTGTATTATTCATATTTTTTCCCTTATGAATGGTTTAGATACACTAATATAGTAAGTTTGGTTATTTTTATCATGCCATACCGTGAACCCATTTCGCCATTTCCCAATAAATCGGAACACCTACAAATATGTTAAATGGGAATGTCACTCCTAAGGCTGCGCCAATTGAAACCCCTGGATTTGCTTCTGGCACTGCAATACGCATCGCAGCAGGTGCCGCAATATAGGAAGCGCTGGCATACAGTACACCCAATATCATGGTGCCGCCTGGGGATAAACCAAACAACCAGCCGATGTAACAACCAAATAGTCCGGCCCCCAGTGGAAAAAGTATACCGAAAACTATGAGGAATACACCTTTCTTTCTAACATCTGCAAACTTAGATGCCGCCAATAAACCCATTTCCAACAGAAAGAGCGCCAGTGAGCCGATAAATAAATCCATGAACAGTTTGTCCATTGGCTCAACCTGTTTAGTTGCACCTGCATAGTAACCAATGACAACACCACCTACAAGCAGGTAAATACTTGATCCGGTTAGTATCTCGTGCATCAGTTTACCCCATTGGGTTTTTTCACCGCCCTTGGCACCAGCAAGCGCCAGCAATGTACCCGTTACCAATGCAGGGATTTCCAATAATGCCAGGAATAATGGCATGTAGCCTTCATAGTGTTCCCCAATACTGTCCATAAAAGCCAGTCCTACAGCAAAGGTTACTGCACTGACCGATCCATAGTGAGCAGCAATGGCGCCTGAATCCGCCTGGTTGAATTTTCCCCAATGTTTCAGGATTGGGTACGCTACCAGCGGAATTGCAGCCGCCGTAACAATCATTGCCATCGCAGCAGGCAATACTTCCATGATGTCATACTTAGACATTGCCACCCCGCCCTTCAGGCCGATGGCAATCAATAAGTAGATACTAATACTCTTGTACAAAGCTTCAGGAATTTTTAGGTCTGACTTAATTAAGCCTGCTAAAACTCCCATGATAAAAAATAACACAACGGGTTGGACAGATGCCATACATTACTCCCTATTTACTTGATTATATATTTATGATCTTGGTCAACATTTTCTCTTACATTGCAGCATCCTTCAGAGTCTCGTGCTTCAGAAAAAACTGAACAACCCCAGAAGTCAATAAGGACAGCGTCCCAATTCTTTAACTGAGATTTTACGAAACACAATAACCTAGCTGAAGTATGTGAAGACAAGAAACACTCTTCTTTGATCTGAAAACCGTGACTGAATTGCCCTTCACATGGAAACGTTAACATAAGAAATGTGAAGAATTCGTGAAGAAATGACTATACTATCTATCAAATTATTAAGGGAAAATAATATGAAAAGTTGTACCCTGCCCAGGCGTGCTATCCACTTCGATAAGCCATCCATAGTGATTACAGATTCGCTTCACAATAGCGAGTCCGATTCCCAACCCTTCCCCTTGTGTAGAGCCACGAAAAAAACGCTCATAAAGTAATGGCAAATACGCTGGTTCAATCCCAATACCAGAATCTGAAATTGACAATCGCTGATGATTAAATTCAACTCGAATATATCCGTGCTGGGTATATTGCACCGCATTGCGAATCAGGTTCATCAAAGCTGTATGCAATGCCTGGCGATTGACGATTAGCACCACGTCCGGGGCAATGAGCACCTCAAAAATCAGTTTCTTTCTAAAGATCTCAGTCATCAAAGGATCTGCTGCATCATAAACACATTCCGCCACTGCAACGGTCTCTATCACTCCAAGCGCCTGTTCACGCGCAAGAAATAACAAGGCCTGTAATTGCTCACCCATGCGGGTGGCAGCCGCCTCAATCATTTTTATTCGATGGCGGGATCTGACGGGTAAATCAGGTGCCGCAACCAACAACTCACAACTGGTAAGAATGGTTGTAATGGGAGTTCTTAATTCATGACTGATATTGGCAGTGAATTCTTGCTCGCGTTGAAGCATACGCTTGATACGATTCTGATAGTCATCCAGCGCACGGGCAAGTTGCGCCACTTCCTCATCCATATCGGGTTGTGTCAGCAGCCCGACTTGAATGTCGCCCGGCGCGAGTAAATTGACTCGTTCAGCCAAATCAGTGACCTGCTTAACCAGTATCCTGGCCAGCAGATAGCCCACCACAAAAGCAATCGCAACAACCACTATCCAGGATAATACAATCAATAGTCTCAGTTCCCGCAGGCGTTGCTTATGCAGCGTAATACGATAAGCAACCACGAACTTCACTTCATCAATAGATCGTACCAATACATGAAAATCTTCCGTACCGTAATAAATTCTATGATAATCCGGGTTCAATCCCCGCAAATATGCTGGAAGCCGAAGCTCTTCCTCCATATTACGAATGACATAGCTTTTAAGATGCGAGCCAATTTGAGAATTAAAATCGGAGTGCTTCGAATAACGATGAACAAGATGATCCATTTCCATTTTAATCACTTGTTCAATATGAGCTTCTTCTATGTTATCTGAAGCAAAATAGAGAATAATGCAAAGTGTTCCAACAATAAAAATGCAGAATGTTGCCAGCGCTACCGCAACACGATAGCGCAGGCTGCGGTCAATCTGGAATTTGTGCACGAGAAGTCAAACAATAGCCGAGACCATGGACAGTCTCAATGGGGTCGTAGCCACCCGCCTGTGTTAACGCCCGCCGTAAAATATGCATATGACTGCGCAGGGTGTCGCTGGTTTCCTGCACATCTTCCCAAGCTTCCATTTCAAGCTCTTCCCGGCTAAATACCCTGCCAGGCTCACTCATCATCAGCGCCAATAAGCGTATGCACTTGGGCGGAAGCTTAACGTTCTTGTTTTCAAAACGGATCGAAAGTGTTTTGGGATCAAAGGAAAGTTTGTCAAATTCCAAGGTGCGATTTGC
>CAKKRO010000219.1 GCA_919902625.1 Nitrosomonadaceae bacterium | reverse complement strand
CCCCGCGACATTATCGATATCGTCAAAGAACAACAGATCAGCGGTCTTGCGGCTGTACCGCCGCTATGGATTCAGTTGGCGCCATTAAACTGGAAAAAAGTTACTTCGTTAAGATATATTACCAATTCAGGCGGTGTAATGCCGCGCACGGCACTTGCGCAACTGCGCAGCGCATTGCCGGGTACTAAAATTTTCCTGATGTATGGTTTTACAGAAGCTTTTCGTTCAACTTATCTGGCGCCGGAAGAAATAGACCGGCGCCCTGATTCTATGGGTAAAGCGATACCGAATGCTGAAGTGCTTGTGCTGCGTGAAGACGGATCATGCTGCGTGCCGGGAGAAGCGGGAGAGCTGGTGCATCGAGGTGTTTTGGTGTCGATGGGTTATTGGAACGATGCCGAAAAGACAGCCACGTGTTTCAGACCGGTTAATACACGCCCAACCGGGTTATCCATTCCGGAGATTGCCGCATGGTCGGGCGATACCGTGCAAATGGATGATGAAGGATTTTTATATTTCATCAATCGTCGTGATGAAATGATCAAAACCTCGGGTTACCGGGTCAGCCCAACTGAAATCGAAGAGGTCATCTATGCAACGAAATGTGTCGGAGAAGCCGTCGCGATAGGCGTTCCACATTCTTTATTAGGGCAGGCTATTGTTGTGATTGTTACCGCACGTGAAAATACCCCTCTGGATGTTAATGCGTTGTTAACAGCGTGCAAGCATAAATTGCCGGCTTACATGCGCCCCAGTCATATCGATGTGCGCGAAGGTCATTTGCCGCGCAACCCAAACGGCAAAATAGACCGGAAATCACTTTCTCAGGAAATACAACACCTGTTTATGGAAAACAATGCGTGAATAATTCATACCCGGAACATGCCCCGCTCGTACAGTTTCCCGTGCAGGATGATTGCTTGCAAATAGGGGGAATTCCGCTGATCCGGCTCGTGCAACGAGTGGGTGTCACACCCTTCTATGCGTATGACCGGCAGAAAATCACTGAACGAGTTGCTTTACTGCGCCAGCATTTGCCACCTGATATTCATTTGCATTACGCGATAAAGGCTAATCCTATGCCGGCCGTTGTGCAACATTTGGCAAATTTAGTGGATGGAATGGATGTGGCTTCTGCGGGAGAAATGAGAGCCGCACTGGATACGGTACTGTCTCCAGATAGAATCAGTTTCGCGGGCCCCGGGAAAAAGGAGAGCGAACTCAGGTGTGCGATTGCCGCAGGGGTCATTTTAAATATGGAATCAGCGCAGGAAATGGAGTCGATCGCTCAATTAGGAGAATATTTAGGTATAGTTCCCAAAGTGGCCATCCGTGTTAATCCTGATTTTGAGCTCAAATCTTCTGGAATGAAAATGGGGGGCGGTCCCAAACCTTTCGGTGTTGATGCAGAACAAGTGCCCGATATGCTAACAAGGCTGCGCGCGCTTGGACTGGATTTTTTTGGTTTTCATATTTTCAGTGGCTCACAGAACCTGAATGCAGAAGCGATTCAGCAAGTTCATGCGAGAACCTTTCAACTGGGCATACGGCTTGCGGAAAATGCATCAGCGCCTGTTCGTATGTTAAATATTGGCGGTGGTTTTGGCGTTCCTTATTTTCCCGGAGACCGGGCGCTGAATCTTCCCGCCATTGGCGAAAATTTGCAACGCTTGATGCCGGAAGTAAAACAAAAACTCCCCGATGTGCAGATCGTCATTGAACTAGGCCGATATCTGGTAGCAGAAGCGGGAATTTATGTCTGCCGTGTTCTGGAACGGAAGCTATCGAGAGGGCAAATCTTTTTGGTGACCGATGGTGGCTTACATCATCATTTGGCTGCTTCCGGTAACTTTGGCCAGGTAATTCGCAAAAATTATCCCGTTATCATCGGGAATAGAGTACAAGGAACAAAGAGAGAAATTGTTTCGGTCGTGGGGCCGCTTTGTACTCCATTGGATGTACTGGCGGATCAGATGCAAATGGCCAGAGCATCAGCTGATGACCTGGTTGTTGTGTTGCAGTCAGGCGCCTATGGTTTAACAGCCAGTCCAACTGCCTTTCTTGGTCACCCAGCGCCCGTAGAAGTACTGGTTTAAGCTTCTATTCATTCAAAAGATCACATAACTTCCGGGCAGAATTACCCCGCATTGACTGATACCTGAATCCACTCTTTTGAGAATGCATGTTGCTTATTGTGCACAGATTCATATCTTTGTAGTAATTCTTTTGTTAAATGGTAAAGATTAGTTGAATATTTATAACAAATATACTTAAATTGATACTGCAATTAGATTTCCTTACTTATTGAATAGACAAGAATTTATTCTTAAAGATCAATCTTGTTGATGATATAAAAATAATTAAACATAAAGCTCCAACAGAAACAAATAGATATATGCCAGGTATTGATAATCTCAATGTATCGATACGAATAACTTTAGATAAAAAGAGGAGTACATTACGCGGTATTGATCTCGCTCATTCAGACATGAACATAAGACGAATCCGGCTTGATAGCTCTACACAATGACAGACAGATTCACCATTGATCTTGTTGACTGATTGATTAAGAAAGATTGTTTGAATATGAGCATAACCGCATACTTATAATTAGACTGGATGATTCTATGAATGATCTGTATAAAAGCTTTCATGAGTTCTTTGAAATTGTAATCGCTGACACAAACGAGTTACTTGAGATCGCTTATAGCGTCCGTTATCAGGTATTGTGCGTAGAGAAGCGTTTGCCTGGATTTGATGCTTCACTCTACCCGGATAAGCTGGAAAAAGACAACTATGACAACCATTCTTCCCATTTTCTTATACGTTTCCGGCCAACGGGAGATTTTATTGGTACAGCCCGTTTGATCATGTTTAATCCATTACAACCTAAAAATCTGTTTCCCATTGAATTGTACGGCCAGTTGGACCCGGCGCTCTGTGATTTAAAAACATTGCCACGTCAGCGGACTGCCGAGATTTCCCGTTTTGTTATTGTGAATCAGTTTGATCAGCGTAAAGCTGATCGGCGTGATCATGGAACAGAGAGAATGAATGAAAATAGTATCGCCAGAGAGCGGCGGTCGATGGATCGTCGATGCGCGCCTCATTTGGCTTTGCTTCTTGCGGCGGGTATCGTGCGTTTATGTGCCAAACAAAACATCAGCTACTGGCTGTCAGTGATGGATCCTGCTCTGAACAGGCTGTTAGGTTATTATGGTCTGAATTTAAATCCTATTGGACCTACCGTCAATTATCATGGTCTGCGCCGGCCCTATTTTGCAAAAGTAGAAGACGTATTAAATAGAATGCACAAAGAACACCATGACGCTTGGGAAGTAGTAACCGAGTGTGGTAAATATAATTCATTTTTAGTCACTCATAGAAAAGTGTTGGGGCGGGAAGCTGTTTCTTGATTTTATTTCAACTGGTTATACAAATACTGTCTTTCAGGTACTGTTTGTCCAAAATTAGCGCCTATTTTTGTTGCGTTTTATTGATAGGCCTCTTGTTTGTTGTGGCTGAAGTTTGGGCAAATGATCATTATGCGATTGTGACCCACCCAGGGGTTAGCGAGAAAGCGCTCTCGGTGAACTCGCTACGCTCTATTTTCAGCATGCATTTAAAAACATGGCCCGATGGAACTAAAATCAGGGTTTTTGTGCTACCGGATGATGATCCTCTGCATCAAAGCTTTTCCAAGGAAAAATTAAACGTATTTCCTTATCAACTAAGATCCAATTGGGACCGATTAGTATTTTCCGGTACTGGTCAAGCACCCATCAAAGTGAATTCAAGTGAAGAGATGCTTGCCAGGGTCGCTGGCACACCCGGCGCAATAGGTTATTTATGGAGAGCCAATATAAATGAAAATGTTAATGTGCTCCAGATTAAGTAACCGCTTTTTAATCTCACTCCAGTGGATAGCCAGACAATCTGTCTCGTTATTTTTGATAGGCAGCGTTTCCGTTCAAGCTCAAGAGTTCAATCATGCTCAGCAAGAACCTAAACCCGTTACTCCAACAACCCGATGGTTGCACGCAACAGCGCTGCTCGCCCAGCTTGCAGACTCTGAAAATGCCCATAAAAAACCTGGATTAGTCAATACTGCGGCAAGGTGGCTGCGTACACCGGATCTCCCTGCAGACCTGCGGATTCATGGATTTGCCAATCAAGCTTATATAACCACTTCAGATAATGATGTTTTTGGGAACAGTGACAAAGGCGGCAGCTTCGGTCTTACAGAGGCTGGGCTGAATGCTTCAATGCGGCCATTGCCCAGATTGCAGTTATCGGGGCAAATGCTATCCCGCCGCGCGGGTGAAGGGAATACAGGTATGCCACGCCTTGATTATGGTTTTCTTGATTATCGGTTGTATTCCCAGGAAACCAATCAATTTGGACTACGTGTGGGGCGATTGAAAAACCCGCTCGGTTTCTATAATGAAACCCGTGATGTAGCATTCACGCGCCCCAGCATTCTGCTACCGCAATCGATTTATTTTGACAGAACGCGTAACCTTGGGCTTTCTGGGGATTCCGTACAATTATACGGTGAATCAGCCCATGCCAGCTGGGGTTCTATTTCCACTCAATTTGGAATAGTGTTACCCATAGTAAGTGACAGGGACACCGAATTAGCTTTTCTTGGCGCACAACGGCCAGGCCATTTAACACGGGAGGTATCGTATATTGGCCGGGGAATTTATGAAACCAACGATAAGCGCATACGCCTGGCAGTCAGTGGAACATGGTTAAATACCGGTTATAACCCGGGAATGGTTGATCCGTTGGCATCCGGTTCAATTCAATTCTCGCCCGTCTATTTCTCCGCTCAATATAACGCTGAACGTTGGACTTTGACTTCCGAATATGCTCTGCGGCATTTTGTATATAAAGATTTTAACAATGCAAGACTCGACAGCCTGAATTTCTTTGGTGAAAGTTTCTATTTCCAGGGGGAATATCGCTTTAATCCGAAATGGGAAGGTATCCTGCGTTACGATGTTCTTTTTGCGGATAGAGCGGATCGGGATGGAAGCCGTTTTGCCGCAGCAACCGGGCGTCCAGCGCATAGCCGTTTTGCCAAAGACATCACGGTGGGTTTACGTTGGAACGTGACACCGGAATTCATGTTGCGTGCCGAATATCATCGTGTCAATGGCACAGGATGGCTTTCAACATTGGATAATCCGAATACTGCCGACACACATCAACACTGGAATCTTTTCGCAATCCAAGCCTCTTATCGTTTCTAATTAGAAATTCTGATGAATAAAAACTCAGAGAATAATCTGGTAACTCGTATGGCCCCTGATCATCAAGAAAGAAAGTTTCGTAGTCTGAGATGGAAAATCTCTCTGAGCAGCAGCTTGATACTGCTGGCGGTTGTGACCCTGTTTTGCATTGTCAGTTACTTGAGTTTAATGGACAATTTCAATAATCAGCGGGATATTGAGTATCGGCGTTACTCAAGAGAAATCGACAACTTGATTAAAAATACTTCACAAAATCTACACCAGCTTGCCGCAATGATTCCGTTTCTGGATGGAATGAATAAGGCCTTACTCACGAATGATGGTGAAAATATCCATCAGGTCTTTGATCACCACTGGGCATTATTGCAATTTCATAACGGTGTTGAATTTATCCATTTTTATAATCAATTGAATCAACTGGATGCCCATTGGGGTCATTTAGGATCAATTATTGATCAAGATGACCTGCTGTTGGAGTGGGTCAGCAACGTCAACCAGCTAGAACGGCCGATCAGCCCCCTGCTTTGCAGGGAAAGCTGCATACAGTACATCATAACGCCTTTATTGATAGAAGGAAGAAAAACGGGCGTGGTGGTAATGGGCGTGTCCTTGGCCGATGTATTTCTAGCCTTTAAACGAATATCCGGCGCTGATATTGGTTTGTTTATCAAAAAAACTCATTTACCCCATCAGGATGACCCCGGTGATTCATACTGGGATATCCACATTTCCGCATTAACCAATAAAAATAAGAATCGGGAAATTCTCTCCAAAATCGCGCAAGAATATCCTGATATCAATGCATTAAATGAAGGTGTTCAAACTCGCTGGAATGACCGGTATCAACAGATAAAATTATTTCCATTCCATTCGATGGAGCTTGATAATGCCCATCTGATTGTTATCACGGATGTTACGGCTGCCGTGAACAATATTCATAACTCCATTTGGAAGATTGCGTTAATTGGCCTGCTTGGACTTATCATTTCTGAAATTTTATTATTCCTGATTTTCACAAGATTACTCTCGAGACTAAAAAATGTTGCTCTCACACTCCCTCTGCTCGCCAAAGGACAATTTGAGAAATTCCGCCTGGCATTGGCCTCGATAGGCCGGATACAGCACTTTAAAGATGAAATTGATACGCTGTCTGAAGCTGCCGTAGCTTTGTCATTACAACTGGAAAAACTTGAAGTCAAAGTCTCTACCCGGACAAAGATGCTGATCGATCAAAGGGATGCGCTGAGTAAAGAGAGGGATTTTGTGGAGCATTTACTGGATACGGCACAGGCGATTGTTCTAACGCAGAATTCTGAAGGAAAAATCATCTCGTTGAATGCTTATGGAGAAATACTGACCCGTTATACAGAGAGTGAATTGCTGGGCAAATCTTTTCTGAATTTATTGCTCCCAGAGCAGGAATCACAAGACCTGCTTTCCCGCTTTAAGGAATTACATACCGGACAAAGAATGCAGTTACATCACGAAGCCATTACCCATTGCAAGGATGGAACAACACGTCATGTCGCCTGGCTCCATTCGCATCTGTCCCGGAGTTCAGCAGATGACCCATCTATTTTATCCGTGGGTCTGGATGTTACCGAGTATAAACGGATTGAAGGGAATTTGGCCTGGCTGGCGGATCATGATCCTTTGACAGACATGTTTAACCGGCGCCGCTTTGGTGAAGAACTGGAGCAAGTATTGAGCCGGGCGGAACGCTACCGGCATCCAGGCGCTTTGTTATTTCTCGACCTGGATCGCTTTAAATATATTAATGATACCAGCGGACATCAGGCGGGTGACACGTTACTCAAGATGGTTGCAAACATGCTGACTCAAACTATTCGTGCTGATGATATAACAGGTCGTTTAGGCGGTGATGAGTTTGCGATTATCTTGCCGGAAATCAACGCCGATGGCGCGATAGAGGTCGCCAAGAAAATATTGAATCAACTGGGTCAGGCACAATTAACGATCAACAATCGCACCCATAAAATTTCAACCAGCATCGGTATTGCATTATTCCCAGACCATGGGGTTAATATCCATGATCTGCTGGCTGCTGCTGATCTTGCCATGTACCAGGCAAAGGCGATAGGACGTAATGCCTGGTATTTGTTTTCAGATGAAGACCGGAGCCGTGAGCGCATACATACACTGGTTTACTGGAAGGAAAAGATTGAATACTCTCATTTACACGATAACTTCATACTTTATTTGCAGCCGATTATGGATGTCAGATTGAAAGAAGTCTCCCATTATGAAGTTCTACTGCGCATGCAGGATAAAGATGGCACCGTGTTATCGCCTGCCCACTTTATTCCCGCCGCTGAGCAGGCCGGATTAATTCATGCGATTGATCACATGGTATTGCGTAAAGCCATTGCTCTGATCGCCAAAATTTATCAGGATGGATTTTCGACAAACCTCTCCATCAATTTATCCGCACATGCATTTAACGATCCTGAATTGCTCCCCATTCTTAAACAAGAATTAACGTTGCATCGGATAAACCCCGAGAATTTACTGTTTGAAATCACTGAAACGGCGGCACTGGAAGACTTGCCTGGCGCACGCGGGCTTATGACAGAAATCAAAGAGTTGGGTTGTGGTTTTGTACTGGATGATTTTGGTGTCGGTTTTTCATCTTTTTATTATTTAAGAGAATTACCGGTTGACGCAGTCAAAATAGATGGTTCGTTCATACGAAATTTGACTGAAAGCAGTGATGATCTGATTTTAGTCAATGCGCTATGCAGTGTAGCCAGAGGCTTTGGCAAGAAAATTACCGCAGAATTTGTCGAGAATGAAGAAATATTTTTCTTGATTGAGAAAATGGATATTGATTATGCACAAGGGTATTACATAGGAAAGCCGGC
>CAKKRO010000218.1 GCA_919902625.1 Nitrosomonadaceae bacterium | reverse complement strand
CTGGCCCTGGCATGAGAGATGCTGATGGCAATAGCAGAAAGAATCAAAGAATATTTTTTAAGAATAATAACTTATATTTAAACAGGCTTATATTTAAGATAATTTTTTGAAGGAGATTTAAATGGCACTCGTATCATTAAGACAATTACTCGATCATGCGGCAGAAAACGGTTACGGCTTGCCTGCTTTTAATGTCAATAATCTGGAGCAAATCCAGGCCATCATGCAGGCGGCTGATGAATGTAACAGTCCGGTCATTATGCAGGGTTCCGCCGGTGCGAGAAAATATGCCGGTGAAGCATTTTTACGCCATTTAATTGAAGCAGCGGTTGAAGCTTATCCGCATATCCCGATTGTGATGCACCAGGATCATGGCGCATCACCATCCGTTTGCGTCAATGCGATCCGTAGCGGTTTCTCGAGTGTCATGATGGACGGCTCCTTGCAGGCCGATGCCAAGACACCATCCACCTACGAATACAATGTCAACGTCACGGCAGATGTTGTGAACATCGCGCATTCCGTCGGCGTATCCGTGGAAGGTGAGCTGGGTTGCCTCGGTTCTCTGGAATCCGGCATGGGAGAAGCAGAAGACGGGCACGGTGCAGAGGGTGTGTTATCCCATGATCAACTGCTGACCGACCCGGAAGAAGCGGCCGATTTCGTCCGCAAAACGGGCGTGGATGCACTGGCGATCGCAATCGGCACCTCGCACGGCGCTTACAAATTTACCCGTAAACCGACCGGTGACATTCTGGCGATTCAGCGCATCAAGGAAATCCATGCGCGCATTCCCAATACCCATCTGGTCATGCACGGCTCCAGCTCGGTTCCGCAGGAATGGCTGGAAATCATCCGTCAATACGGCGGCGACATCAAGGAAACCTACGGTGTGCCGGTTGAAGAAATCCAGGAAGGCATCAAATACGGCGTACGCAAGGTCAATATCGACACCGATATCCGTCTAGCCATGACCGGAGCGATCCGCCGCAGTCTGGAAAAAGACAAAAGCAATTTCGATCCGCGCAAATTCCTGAAAGAAGCCACCGCAGCGGCCAAAGATATCTGTAAAGCCCGTTTTGAGGCCTTCGGCTGTGCCGGGCAGGCATCGAAAATCAAGCCCATCATGCTGGATGATATGGCGATTCGCTATGCAAAAGGCGAATTAAACGCTGTTATCAAGTAAGTTAAATCGTATCAATATTCAAAAAACCCATGATTGATGCTGTTTCGCATCATCAATCATGGGATTCAGATCAGAAAACTTTCTCAGCAATATCCGCAAATTTGTTTCAAAGTATATTTTTAGTTTTTTTTTCTGTCAGTTTACTTATCCTGTTTTATATATAGAATTTACTTTAATATGATGGATAATCGATGCATTGTCTTGAAGTATAAGGAAATGCCATGTTTAACATATTGTATGGCATTATCTTGGGAGCATAACTCTAGTTGTTAGCTTAAAAGGAATAAGTTGTGGCAGATTTTAGTAATTCAGCTGACAGAGTTCTTAATATTCTGAATAAACTGCGTAGCATGGGTGCTGGTGATAGCGCGTTAGTAGTTTGGTCGAGAACTTTAGGTGTAAGTGAAGAAATATCTAAAAATGATCCTCACGAGTTGCAAAGAAAGTTAGGACTGTTAAGGAATGAACTGGATTTCCTTGAGACATCTATGTCATCCACGTCATTTAGTGAGTTACTTTATCAACCATATATAGAAAGAATAAGGAAGACGGTTACAGTAACTAATTTAGATTCTTCTTGGGGAAATTTTAGTAATTCTCTCGGCGCAGATGTAATTCTGTGTATTAAATATTGTGCAGAGATTCTTCCAAACGAACCCAATGTCGAGTTTGAAGAACTAGAAGATTTATTAAGGCTCTAGACTAGCAGAGTTAATAATATCTGATGAGTTGCCATAGTTCACTA
>CAKKRO010000217.1 GCA_919902625.1 Nitrosomonadaceae bacterium | reverse complement strand
CTAACAGGCATACGATACAGAGTGTCGCGCCAAATGGCAGGCGATAGTTTACCCACAGGTAATACATCAGCGCTGCACAGTACATGATCCCTACAATCGGGGTTACTACCGGCCACCATTGACGGTCTTTCCAGTCAAGCCAGAAATCCCAGTCGCCTGCCAGCAACATGAAGTGCATGTGATATGTTCCGACCAGTAATATGCAGAGAATTGGAAAATAAACTGCATCTATATATCTGGACATCCTGACCGCTTCAGGCGGCATCTTCGCCGCTTTTAATATTTCGTCTGTTCTACTCACTAGACTCTCCCTTCATTTATTTCGTGTGATATTAAATATGAAAACATGACGGTTCCCTTCCTGTCTTCTTTCTTTGTATCAGTTCCCCGCCTGTTATCCCTCTTTCGGCAAAAAACCAATCAAGTCTCTTCATCATTCCCGCTTCTCAGCAGGAATGATGACTATAGCCTGGATTAAGGAACAATCCGGTTATTGAGAATTTCTTTGCTTGAGTTATTCCAGATGACGTCGGTCAGGTTGGAGTAACGGGTGATAATCTGTGCTGCTATACCACCTGAAAACAGTCCTGCCCAGCCCAGAATAACAAAGCCCCAGTGCAGTGGCGCACTGAATAACTCTTCCATGAACCAGAATGCATGTCCCCATTCGTTCAAACCAACGTTCGGCAGAATCATCAGCGGGCCTGCAATCGCCATAACGAGCGGGAATGATGTGCCACGGCTATACAGTGGCAGACGGGTCATCGCGTACAGGTATGAGGCAATGCCACATACGATGTACATCGGGAATGATCCGTAAAACACAACTACGTGACTTGGCGTAAAGCTGGTGTCACGAATAATCACCTGGTGCCACGATGCATCCTGCTCGGTAAAGAAGCTGCCGCCCCAGTAAACACCAAACAGATATACACCCAGCCACATCATCCAGTAAAAATAACGCTTGATCTCTAACTTCGGATCCAGGTTGTCCAGTTGTTCTTTCGTGTCACGGGTCTTCAGTATCCAGCCCCAGGTCACCAGTGCAAACAACGGCATTATGGTCATGTGCACACGCCACAGTCCCATCCAGATCCGGTCAAATTCCGGTTCCATCGAGTCCATTCCGTGTGAGTACGCAAATGTCCGCTGATACCAGATCCAAAATATCGCTACCAACAGCATTACGCCCATGCCCAGCTTGTAGTACTTCGAGTCGTACCACAGCGACATGTCATAATTAGCGCTGGAACTCGCGCTAGATGTTCCCATTGTTGTTGCCATCTTTATTCCTCCTAACTTCCTTTCTGTTAATCAAAACTACTTCTCGTCCTTTACTGCTACTTAACACTTAATACTAATTAATTAGTACTGCTTGAAATTTCGGCAGCTAAATTTAAGTACTCCTCTCCCCTTAATTTAACCACATCTACCAGACTAGTCGACCTGCACAACCAAAGTCAAGTCATTTGTCATAAAATTTCCGATACCCGCGTAAGGATTCTACCTATAA
>CAKKRO010000216.1:4280-7012 GCA_919902625.1 Nitrosomonadaceae bacterium | reverse complement strand
TCGAATCCCGCCTTCTCCGCCATTTCTCCCTCCGCACAAATCCAAGAAAGTATAAGAAAACAATAAGTTAGTTGATTTACAAACAATTATAATTCCGCAGTAATTCGGAATAATCCATTAGAAGCCGATAAAAAAGTGTGGTAAGTTGTGTGGTGATTTTTCTAACGCATAAAAAATTACCACATGTGCAAGTATTGGCGGTTGCGTTATAAGATCCATGACGAAGAAAAATCCTTATCCTTGAGCATTTATCCTGTCGTAGGATTGAAGTCCCGCAGCTACTCAACATGATCCGCATCATTGAACAGCGTGGATCGTATGATCGGCACATCGGGTACTTTTGGACACGATTTCGTTATGTATATTAACCAGCCGTTGTAATCGTGATCCTGCTGCTCTTTGCACTGTACCACTGGGGATATAAAGGCAAGCTTCATTGGATTACGAGCATCCGGCTTTTAGGAGTAACTCCAGGTCTTTTTGCCGGATTATTTGCTTCACTTTTTGAAATATTGCTACAAGTTTAAGGCGAAAATCCAGCACGGAAGGTTCCTGTTGCCGCCCTCAGCGCGGGGATTAATGGGGTTGATTTTAACGGTCTCTAATTAATTACCAGAAAGGATGCTTTGATATGAAAAAATCTATCATGATTGGCTCACTCGTATTTTCCTTGATTCTCTATGAATCTTTTGTGTTGACTGGCGATGGGGTGGTATTAGCATTCGTACTATTAGGACTTCTTGTTTCTTTCATCTGCGCAATGTTGTTGTTGACGGATAAATAGTTATAAAAATCTAAATGAATCTACCAGCAAAATATAAAGGAAAATGTGTGTACGTGGTTGCAACCGGCTAATCATAGTTTGGGCTGATCAAAATGGTCGAATATGAGCTTTCAATATTTCTTTTAATTACAAGTACAATCATATTGATACAAATCGGTTTTAGAGATTTTTTATTAATAAGCTGAAACCCCACCAGAAACATACGCCAGCAGGTGGTTGTTTTACCTCGCAAGCGCACAATTAATCATGATTATTGCCGCATCAATAATGTCGATAATTGATAACCCTCAGTAAATAACATGAGCATTTCCATGATGATGGCAATATCGCAACTTGGAATAATTGGAACGGGAATCTAGCACCTACATATCAGAGAATTCCGGAAATCTGGCACGTTGCAAAACTATATCAATCAGAAATTGATGTACAGAATTTCTACTGCCATCTTTCTTCATACTGCAAGATAACTCACGGTAAACAAATATTTGTTGGGACCCTACCGGACCAGAATAACTTGATGTTTGACTTTACTCCGATCCAAAGTTTTCCTATACTTTCAGGTAAGTAATTAAATTACCTGAAAATAAGGATTTCTCTGAGAGATATACTCATATTTATCTGGGAGCCTGCCGGACTTAAAGCTGATCTGCTGTGTAAATGAGAGAAGCGGTTTTGTTCATATTACCTTGATTTTTTGTTGCATGATCCGACAGGCTTCTGGAAAAAGCCCATAAAGGAAGTATGCCTCTGATAACAATAGACACTTTGAAAAATCAATTCGAGAGAAACTGCAAAATAGCATATTTATAACCTCAAGGTTAAATGATATTGGTTTTAACGGCTAGCAAGTAGTCACTGCACAATACAACGGAATCGAAGTTATATGCCAGGTTTGCCAATCCGGCCCATGAATTACTTCTTCGCATGCTTGCTGGCATGGGCCAGCATTTCGGTGGCGCTGGCCGAAGACTATTCATGCGAAGAAACCGGTGAAACGCGTATCTGGATTTCGCCCCTCAGCCCTAAAGTCGGTGGGAAAGTCAAAATCATAGCCGTGTCCACGGGTAGTCCCGTATCGGAATTAGCTCTTATCGACAGCCAAGGCCGGCGTATGCTCCTGCAATCGCGCCGTCGCGGTGGTCCGCCTTGGAGTCTTATCACCGGAATGGAAGGACTCAGTGAAGGGCATTATCGCGTGGAGGCAGATCGGAATGGCAAGCTTGCCGCCTGCCATCACCTTGCTATTGGCGGATCAAACCGACAGGAAAGACCCAAAGAATGGAACCTTGCCACCGAAGCTTTTTATTCCGCCTGGATCGAAGAATTATTTGGCGCACCGCCTGGGGAGAACTTCAGCTTTCCTTCGTTGGAGCCAGTGTTGCGCAACACCGGGCGTAACTTCTTGCACAACCATCTCGGTCTCAACGAAGACAATGACTTGCCATTAACACCCGATTGCGCCGACCTACCCTATACCTTGCGGGCTTATTTTTCCTGGAAGATCGGCTTACCAATCGCCTTCCGCGCCTGCGGGCGTGGCTCGGCCAGGGTGCCGCCGCATTGTGGCGCGCCCACCATCATGACCGAATTTACCCAAGGCATCAGTTATCAGGCTAACTTCAGGAAATTCAGCCGACAGCTGGTGAATACTGTCCATTCAGGCTCGGCGCGCACCGGACTTGAGGATGAGTCTACAGATCTGTATCCCATCCCTCTCAACCGCGAGATGCTTTGGCCGGGGACAGTCTATGCCGATCCCTACGGCCATATTTTAGTGTTGGCCGAGTGGGTGCCGCAGATGACTGATCGCCCTGGTATGTTGCTAGCCGTCGATGCCCAACCGGACAACTCAGTCACCCGTAAGCGGATCTGGGAGGGCACCCTACTGTTCGTCAATACCGAAAGCGCCGGGCCAGGCTTCAAGGCTTTCCGGCCTTTGGTCCGCACG
>CAKKRO010000216.1:1177-4180 GCA_919902625.1 Nitrosomonadaceae bacterium | reverse complement strand
CAATACCGAAAGCGCCGGGCCAGGCTTCAAGGCTTTCCGGCCTTTGGTCCGCACGGCCTCGGGCGAATGGCGAACTCTTTCCAATGACGAACTGATCGGCCATACTGATTTCGCTCCCTTTTCCTTGGAGCAAGATCAACTCTCTCGGGATAATTTCTACGCCAGACTGGCCAAGCTCATCAACCCTGAAGGCCTTGATCCAAAACAAGCTTACGAAGCTACTTTGAATGCCTTGATGGAGCAAATCGAGACTCGCGTGACTTCGGTAGAAAATGGCGAGGCGTATTTCCGCAAGAACCTCGGCAGCGTTATCCCGATGCCCAGCGGCGCGGCAATTTTTCAGACCATCGGTCCTTGGGAGGATTACTCCACGCCCTCCCGCGATATGCGTCTCATCATCGCCATCAATGTGTTGAACGATTTACCCGAGAAGATCGTGCGCCACCCTGAATTGTTCGTAATGAACGGCAAGAGCCCCGAACAGGCCAAAGCCGAGATTGAGCAGTACCACGCAGGGCGCATCCATGAACACAGCATCCGTTATACGCGCACAGACGATAGTCCGTGGGAGCTTTCTATGGCCGAGGTGTTGGCGCGAAAGCCGGCTTATGAAATGGCTTATAATCCCAACGATTGCATCGAAATACGTTGGGGAGCGAAGCCGGATACAGAGGAATATGCCACCTGCCGCCGCCACGCACCCGTGGAACAACGTGCAAAAATGGAACAATACCGGATCTGGTTCCGCGAAGTACGAAGACCGGTGCAATAAAGATCCTCTCGCCCTGACCTGTAAAACAGCATTTGAAATTTACACTTTCAGTATTTATTGTTACTGAATTGCAAATAGATTCCCATTAGATTAATGAGATACAATCATTCAACCAACCGATGCTGAATGGCATACTTAACTAATTGCGCATTATTTTTCATGTTCATTTTCTCCAAAATACGCGATCGGTAAGTACTTACTGTTTTAACACTTAGTGATAATCTGTTGGCTATGGCCGTTAAGGATTCCCCTGCAACAATGAGTCTGAAAACGTGCAACTCCCGGTCTGAAAAAGTGGTGTGTGTCAACATCTCAGAATCTAAGGAAGGGTTAAATAAAAGTTTCTCAGCAAGCTCCGGATTTACATATTTACCACCCTTGGCAAGACGGCGGATTACATTGATAAGCTGATCCGTTGGACTGTCTTTAGTCAAATACCCTGAAGCTCCCGAGCGAATAGCTCTGATAGCGTACTCTTCCTCAGGATACATGCTCAGAACCAGAATACACGCAGGAGCACTCGCTGATAAAATTCTTTTTAGAATATCCAGGCCATTAATATCGGGTAGATTAATATCCAATAAAATGATATCCCACTCATATTCCCGTATTTTCTTTAAAATATCTTTTCCATCGACAGCTTCCGCAACAACATCAATATCTTCTGTTTCATTGAAGATCCTTTTAAGCCCATCACGGAACAAAGCGTGATCATCTGCAATCAGAACTTTAATCATTGGATCGATTCCCTCAGTGGTATTGCAGTGATGGGAAGAGGTATTTTAAGTGTTACAACACTACCCTGCATAGATGAACCCTGTATTTTCAGTTTACCGCCTAATTGTTGTGCTCTCTCATTCATGCCAATTATTCCAAAAGACTCGGGATTAAGCATTTGTGATTCTGTTATGCCTATACCATTATCTTTAATGGTAATAACAATATCACTCTCATTTTCAAGAAGCTCAATATCTACTCTTGTAGCTTCTGAGTGGCGCGTTATATTGATGAATACTTCTTGAATAATTCTGAATATGCTGGTTTCATGATGCTTATTGATGCAAGATAAATTTGATAGGGCTGATTCTAATGAACATTTAATATTTGTCCGTTGCTCAAATTCGCGTATTAGCCATTCGATTGCACCGTATAACCCTAAATTGTCCAATACATTGGGCCGCAAATTAATTGAAACCCTGCGCGCCGTTTCAATGGCCTCCCCAGTTAATTCATAAAGAGATTTGATGCGTTCATGCATTGGATTCTCGCTTATTTTTTTGGAAAGCCAATCTAAATCCATCTTCAAGACTGTTAAAGTCCCTCCCAAAACATCATGTATTTCTCGACCTATTCGAGTTCTCTCTTCTTCTCTAACATCCTGCAGATGAGCAGCTAAATGACGCAAACTCTCAATCATCCGTTTACGCTCAGTGATGTCCTCAATCATACATAAATGGCATAACTCCAGATCTCCAACGAGTTCGAATGGAACCAGGGACATTTCAATCCAAAGAACTGACATATCTGAACGTAAAATTCTTCTTGTGATTTTAAAATTGCTTAGCTGCTTATTTACAATAAGCTCTATATCCTTTTTATAAGATGATAGATCATCTGGATGAATAATATCCGATTGATTGATATTTAGAATTTCTTCCACACTTCTGCCTGCTATAGCGGCATATTTTGGATTTACATCATAATATTTTCCAGTCTGTAAATTGATCAACGCAATACCCAAAGGTACTTTTTCAAAGATGGTTTGGAATCGTTTGCGAGCCTTCTTGATGCTTTCCTCTATTCGCTTTCTCTCAATTGAATAGCGAATAACGCGTGTCAAAACACCTTTGGTCAGGCTGCCTTTGACAAGGTAATCCTGGGCGCCTGCTTGTATAATTTTTATCGCAAGCTTTTCATCATTTCTAAAAGATAGCACTGCAATGGGTATACTTGCAGCACTGTCACGTAACTGATTAATTGTATTAATACCGTCACTATCAGGTAAGGTAAGGTCTGATAAAATCAGATCAAATGAATGTTCATGAATTAATTTAAGTGCAGAATCCAACCGTTCTGTATGAACCAAAGTAATCTGGTCACCCATTGCTTGTTGCAATTCACTTCGCACAAGTAATGCGTCAGTTTCATTATCTTCAATTAATAAAATATGAATCTTGGATATAGTCATGGCAAATTACGGCTCATATAAAATATGGGAGCAGAAAATATGT
>CAKKRO010000216.1:0-1077 GCA_919902625.1 Nitrosomonadaceae bacterium | reverse complement strand
ATGAGTTTAACACTTGAAATAAGCAGTTGTTTATTAATCAATAAGAAATATGGAACAAGTATTATACAATTAATTTGTAATAAATTAATTTCACAATACCCCTATAAAATGGCATGGATAGGATTGCTTGAATCAGATGGATCAATTCATATTGAATCGGTAGCTGGTGAAACCGCAGCATATCTCAATAAAGAAGAGCTTCGCTGGGATACTGCGGCAAACTTAAGAAACCCATTAGTTACCTGTATTCTGAAGCAAAAACCGGTTTGTTTAGAAATAAAATCTGCTGATGAGCAATTTGGCAAAAAATGGGATGATTTCTTAATCAACACTCATTCCAACTCCTTATTACTTCAACCATTATTTAATGACAGCAAATGTATGGGTTTATTATGCATTCACTCAAAATTGTCTGAAAGCTTCTTAAATAAAACAGAATGCGCCCTATTGGCCATGATTGCTCAACATTTGAGCTGTTACTATGAATCTTAAAGCAACGAAGAACTCGAATTATGTCGCTTAATGTATATATGCTCCATGCGCCCGGAACCGGATATTTCTTACATGAATTATATATAACGTCTTAATCTAAGAAAGGAAACTACCGACAAAATATTTTTGTTCTTATACCGTAAAGCTTAACTTCACTCCAACAGAACCATAAAAGGGATAGAATATGAGAGTAAATCTTCCAGTTACAAATGTCGAGTATCCAATCACTGATGACACTTTAATACTATCAACAACCGATACAAAAGGACGAATAACTTATGTTAATCAGACTTTTGTTGAAGTAAGCGGTTTTACGGAAGAAGAATTAATCGGTAAAGCGCATAATATTGTACGCCACCCTGACATGCCTCCCGAAGCATTTGAGGATTTATGGGTAGCGATGAAAGCTGGACTGCCATGGACAGGGCTAGTCAAGAATCGCAGAAAGAATGGTGACTTTTACTGGGTGATTGGAAATGCAACGCCTTTATTTGAGAATGGAAAGATTACAGGTTATTTATCGGTTCGCACTAAGCCATCACGCGAAATGATAGAGAAAGTAGCTCCTATCTATCGTCAATTTCT
>CAKKRO010000215.1 GCA_919902625.1 Nitrosomonadaceae bacterium | reverse complement strand
TGCAAAATCTTGCGCAGCAATTGCTTAAACGCAGGATTCATCCGAATTAAGATTCTTTGCCTGAATGACAGGCAGATTTTTAAAGGAAGCTAGTCAGTGGAGGGTGTTGAGGTTGTTCGGGTACAAATGAAATAAAGCCGGAATTTAATGCGGCAATAACAGAAGAATGAACAGGAAGTGTTGCTGCGGAGTAATCAGGTAAAATTAAAGTATTGCTGCTTGCATTGCATGAAGTATCGTCACAAGGCAGGCTGGATATTGCGTGATTGTCCGTTGTTTTATGACCGGGCTGTTGCTTGTGGCAATCATCGTGATGATGATCCTCGCTGGCAGTTATCACTGAATCATGATTCATGCCAAAATTTTCCTGTACGCATACTGAAAAAACGGCTGCGGTGACACCTTGGACCGGTAGCCACAATATGAAAAATATCAAAATCCAGTTACTTACATATAATTTCATTATTTCATTATAAACAGTTTCCGGCTTTCGATACAAAAATTTTTGTTCTCAATAATGAATCAATTATTGATTGCATCGGGATAGTCATTCAATTAGAATAAACGCAACAATGTTGCATTTATTTATTCATGTTTAATAACCTTCAAAATATCGCTGAAGAGTTGATCCGGCATAGTGGCGGCCGGGCAACTTCGGGCAGGATTGGAATACTGGCCATTTTGCTGGCGGAACAGCAGGCGATTACGCATCGGGAAATTGAAAAGCGTTTACCGGAAACATTGCCATTGGATCGGGTGACTTTATACCGTGCGCTTGAATGGCTTGCCGGGAAAAGCCTGATTCACAAAGTAATCAGTGATGACCGGGTTTGGCGCTTTCATGCGAATCGTGAATTACATTCGCATCAGCATGCACACTTCAAATGCACCCGTTGTGCGCAAGTGATTTGCCTGGATGATTTACCGGCAGGGCAAAACTGGTCTTTACCCACCGGTTATCGATTTCAGGAAATCGAATTAACAGTAAAAGGTCTTTGTGCCGACTGTGGTTAAAAATTTGCAAAGCGAAGCAGCTTGAGTCCCCTATGATACGCAAGAGCTTATTTCTGATTTTGGCGTTAGCATTATTATCTGTGCCGGTCTTTTTGATGGCACATGCTTTCACGCATTTTGCACAGGTTGATGTGCTGGATGTTGCTGAAACTGAAGACACTGAAGATGCTGATCTTGACGATATCTGCTTCGATTGCCTCGCACTGACCGCATTGAACATCCTTGT
>CAKKRO010000214.1 GCA_919902625.1 Nitrosomonadaceae bacterium | reverse complement strand
GCGCGAGGTTGGATCTCTGGCAGGATTTAATCGTGCCCGCGCGCGTGTTGACAATCGTTGCTTCCACATGACCGGTTGCAATGGTGGCCAGTTCCACTTCCAATGGTTTGGGCCGGGTGGAATACCAACTGGCAAGCGCGATCGCGCTCACTACAATGATGAGGCTGATCAATCGCAAAGGTTTTTTGATCGGCGGCATCATTAGGCGTACAAGATCAGTGTGAAATAGGATGGCATTGTGTTGTGTTTCGTTCTAAATATGCGTATTTTACACGTTCATTTAAAGCTGCTTGCGGGCAACTCACAAAAACCTTGAAACAGACTATCCGTATGATTGATATTTGGCGCAAACAATTCATCCTATCTGACTCTGATCAACCCACCCGTATTCATGATATCCGTCCAACCGAGGCGAATTATGAAGCGCTTGATCCCAAAACATTTGAAGCGATAGAAGCCGAAGCGCTGTTTCACACGATTGATCAAACGAAAACCGAGACTGGCCGCTTGGCGCTGTATCGATCCATCGCCCGTCCTGCTCAGGATGCGCAGGTATTACAGCAGAAACAGGTTGCTGTGCGTGAAATTGAGTCGAATCCGCAATTATATGATGCACTGGCTAATTTTGCCGGGAAAGTCTCAGCCGGTGAGAAATCTCTGAAGCACCTTCTGTACGGTGAATTCTCCGGCGGTCTGGCGACCGAAGAGCCCAGTGATCGCTCGGATAAACTTGAGTTCGGCGGCTATGGCTACCGGCAATATCAGGACGGCACTCAGTTTGCGGTGGATCTGGTTGAGAAAGCCGGTAAATTACCGCGCCCGCAATCCGCTTATTTACGCACACTGCTTGATGCAATCCATGATTTTGGACAATCGCGGCTGTTTGCGTTGATGAAGGGTCCCGTTTATTCGACGGGCGGCAAGTTCAAAACAAAAAAAGAGAAATCCAGTTTTGACCTGTATTCACGCTTCCGGCCTTCGCTGTTTAAAATCATGCCGACGCTGATTTTCTTTGCCACCGGTTATGGCATCCTTTTTTTTATTGAAACCTTGATGCCGCAATTGGGCGCATCTTATATCGGTTACGGTATCCTGGCACTTACCGTGCCGGTGTTTCCGGTAGTTCTGCTGGCGATGGGTGTTTCCGACCGCGATGCGATCATTTATCCGCTACGCAAGCAATTCCGCGAAAGCCCGGAGCTGGCCAAAGCAGTGGAAGCATTGGGATTGCTCGATGAACTGCTGTCTTTTGTCCGCTATGGACAGTCGTATGCCGGGGACAAAGTGCTGCCGGAAATTCTCGATGAAAAACAACACCGGCTGACCGTCAGTCAAGCCAGAAATCCTTTGTTGATCAAGAACATCCCGGATTATGTGCCGAATGATATCCACCTCGACCCGGCGGGTCGCGTACTGATCATCACCGGCCCCAATAGCGGCGGTAAAACGGCTTATTGTAAAACCATCGCGCAGATCCAGTTATTGGGGCAGATCGGCTGCTATATCCCCGCCACGCAAGGGCAACTGGTTCCGGCGGAACATATTTACTATCAAGTACCCGATCCCGGCCAGCTCAGCGCTGCAATGGGCCGTTTCGGCCATGAACTCCAACGCACGCGCGAAATCTTCTTCAACGCCACCCCGCGCAGCCTGGTAGTTCTGGATGAATTATCCGAAGGCACGACCTTTGAAGAGAAAATGACCATTTCGGAATATATCCTGAAAGGATTTCATAAACTCGGCGCCAGCACCTTGCTGGTCACGCATAACCACGAACTCTGCGAACTGCTGCAAAAAGACGGCATTGGCCGCTACCTACAAGTGGAATTCATGCCGCAAGGCCCCACGCACCGCCTGATCGCAGGCATCTCCAAAGTCAGCCACGCAGATCGCGTGGCCAGCGCAATCGGGTTTAGCCGGAAGGATGTTGAAGCGCATTTGGAGCGTCAGATTGAGACCAATCAGAGTTAGGTACTCTGTCTTGAAGGCGATTGAACGACTGGCCATATTATATTTATTGGCACGAATGGTTTGTTTTGGCAGATTCAATGAGATCGATTGTTTTACGGGATTTGGCTATACTTCAGGCTGGTGGAATAGATTAATCTGATCCTTTGAGTGCTCTGAAGGCAAAGGGAAAATGATCACGCAAAAAGCGAAACTGCAGAAAGCAAATGTTCAAAGCCAGTCCGTAGCTCGGCAAGGAAGTGGTGTTGCTGTAGAGTCGCCACAATCCGAGCAGATCGCGCAACTTGAAGCGATGATCGCGAGCAGCCCGCAGGCGGAGAAGCAGCGCGAACTTGCGGCGAAGATGAATACCAGCTCCGCTGTGATTACTCAACGCAAATCCAAGGATAGGATAGTCAACAGTCCGCGCCAGCTTGAGATGCGGAAATTAGTCGATGGAATACATAATAGCCCGAAGATGATGATGCAGCGCAAGCAGCATGAGAGATTGTTCAGTATGGTGCAGCGGATGAGGGATGAGGACCCATTGCAAGTTGGAATAAAGAGATCCGCCCCTTTTAGTGCTTCTTTTCCAACACTTGTTCAGCAAAAAACCGGAGCAAGTAAAGGCGCTATTCAAACCTATAAATTACTTAATCAGGAAGAGAGACATAACAAGTTAACTGTACTAAATATTCATGCTCAACGATCTATTCTTTCATTGCCTTCAGATTTTGCACACCCTGTTCAACGCCGTACATTGAGACAAGCTGGGCGTGATGGTGGCTTGGGAGAAAGTCCTGACACTCCTTTGATTGGAGGTAATGTTGGGCCTGATAACGGCAAAGCATATGTACAAGATCTTGGTGTTCAGGCCACTAAACCCGGTGCATTGGCTGCCTCCGGTGCAGGCTACGCAAATTTTGTAAACGACAAACCAATTGATGATCTTTTAAGTGTTAATAACGTATTTAGCAGAATTAATACGGTAAAGCCGACTATAAATGCGTATATACAGGGGCTGAATGGCGATGCGGTAACAACCGTGCCTCAGGTGGAAACTCATATAAAGAACAATATTATAAGTCCATCCGTTACAGCACACGTCAAGGATAATGTAACTGCAGGTGAACTAACTGAGATACTGGGCGCACTTCGTAACCCTGTTACCAAAAATGGCGCAAATAGATTTTTTGCAAATCCATTAGGAGATGGTGTGATCAAGGGAATCATTAAAGCAAGAATCAATGCCGGTTGGCGGGAAAATGCCAATGTGCTTCCGATAGATCCCTTTCTATATGGTGCCCGTACATCCTATGGGGGTACGGTTTTGCGCGTTTTTTACCAGCACAGTCCCGATTGGCCGGGGTATGTAACTTATATTGATGATGGTGCAGAGGCCGCAAGAATGCGTTTGAACGGGCCAATTAACAATGCTGCCGTTGCAGGAGTACCTGATGAATTTGGCAGAAAACACCATGAAACAGGTAATGCGAATCTTGCCGGTGATATAACTTTGAATGCAGCGGACACGAGATTGGACAATGAACGCCGATGGGATACGATGACTAAACTTGCTGGCGAAGGCGCTCGCTTTGTCTGTGTGCGCAATAATATCAATGCCATGACTGATAAAAGCCGTTTTTATGTTTTAGGAGTAGCTGAGGACGATCCTACCTATTATGTTACGCTTGAAGATCTTTGGTCTTCTTGGGCTGCGGTATTTAATAAGCAGAACAATATTACAAACGTTGTGGTGCGAGCTGCAATTGTTGGCGGGAATAACTGGACCTACGATCAGCAGGGTGGGCAGGCAGCACGAATATTCTCTGTTATGGATGATCCCCCAATGGGTGCAAGTGATGTTGACTTGACATAAAATAAACCTACCTACCAAGTATTTGAAAGTCGCTGAAAGTAATACCAAACAGGAGAGGGTTCAACGACAGGCTATCCACCAATAACAATTGCGCTGACGTGTGCTCAATGTTGTTTACAGAATCACGGATCAGGCCTTACATTTAACATTTATGTGCAAACTCACAGTCTATTCGTTTAGTCTGTATCAGAAAGAAGTGAAGAAATATTTTGCTTGAAAATGATCTTATC
>CAKKRO010000213.1 GCA_919902625.1 Nitrosomonadaceae bacterium | reverse complement strand
GCAGGGATTGCATGGATTTGTTTCCCGGCACGTACCATCAATGTTTGTGCAACGGCCAGTGTGAGTGGCAGATGAATGTTGAAAGTTGTTCCCTGATGGGGGGCTGAGTTGACATCAATGCGGCCACCCAGCAGGGAAATTTCATTTTTGACGATGTCCAGACCGATGCCGCGGCCGGCGATGCCGGTGATGGCGTCGGTCGTTGATAAACCTTGCATAAAGATCAGCGGCCTTATCTTGTCATCATCAAGTACTTCATTCTTCTGGATCAAGCCCAGTCGCTGCGCTTCTTCATGGATACGCGGCAAATCCAGACCACGGCCGTCGTCACTGAGGGTGATGATGATTTCGTTGCCTTCCTGGCGCAGATGGATGGCGGCTTGCCCGATTTCAGGCTTGCCTGCTTGCAGCCTTTGCGCGGGTTCTTCGATGCCATGAGCGATGGCATTACGCAGCAGGTGTTCCAGAGGAGGATTGATTTTCTCCAATACGCTACGGTCAATTTCGACTTCTCCACCTTGGATATCCAGACTGGCTTTCTTGCTCATATCTTCGGCGGCTTGCCGGGCGATGCGGTAATAACGCTCGGCATAATGACTAAAAGGTACCGTGCGGATTTGCAACAGAGACTGCTGGAGCTGACGATTGATCACGGATTGCTGGGCGGCTGCTTCTTCCGCGATAGTGTGCGCAGACCGTAAGCTTTTTTGCACCGTAATAATATCATCAACACTTTCGGCCATCAGTCGCGTCAACTCTTGAAAACGGGAAAACCGGTCAAGTTCGAGCGGATCAAAAGCGTGTTCATTATCCTGTTGCTGTACCAGGTGCGATTGCATTTGCGTTTCCGCCTGAATTTCAACTTCGCGCAGTTGATCATGCAGGCGGTGAGTGCTTTCAGTAAGATCTTGCAGCGACTGCTTAAAGTGGTTGAGCTGTGTCTCAATTCTTGAGCGCAGGATGCTGGCTTCACCGGAATCATTCACCAAGCGGTCGATTAGCTCGGAATTAATCCGCAAAACGGTTTTGGATTGAAACGATTCTGTTTTTTCCAGTAGAGTTTGCGCTGGTGCAGTTCTGTCCGTTGTTTGCTGGGCCGTAACGGGTGGTGTTTCAATGCCATGAAGCTGTTCAATCTTGCCGCTGATGGCGTCAAATTCGCACTCCAGTTGATCCAGTGCGGAATCTGAAATACTGCGTTCACAAAAGGCGGCTTCCACATGGCTTTCCATCGCATGGATCAACTCACCCAGATGCAAGGCGCCTGCCATACGGGCGCTGCCCTTCAAAGTATGGAGCAGCCTCAGCAACGCTCTATGAATGTCACCGTCCTGGGGCAACATGCGCCAAGCGCGCAATTTGCCGCCAATTTGCGGAATGATGTCCTGGGTTTCCTCAAGAAATACCTGAAGTAATTCATGATTGATCGAGTCATGTTCATTGGGAACCGCTTGCGCAAGCGGTGGTAACGGTTTGGTCTCTGTTTCGATTGATGGTGAATCTGGAATGGCTGGGGATTTCTCTGATTCGGGTTGAAAGGAAGTATCAATCGTGATGTGGTCTGCATTCTCTGTTTCAGCTTCTGCCGCCGGTGCTTCAATTTCTTTTTCATGGATGAGATTTCTTGCCAACAGCAACAATTCATCGGCGTTAATCTCGCATGTGCCTTGCTCTCGAAGATTCCGGCACCACTGGCTATAGGTTTGATGCGTGCGTGCGATCAGGTTGATTAATTGATCTGAGGCGGATCTTTTCTCAGTGATCCAACGGTTCAGAACTTGTTCCAGGCTCCAGGCAACCTCACTCATTTCCTGTAGATTGACCATGCGGCCACTGCCCTTGAGTGTATGAAATCCGCGTCTCAGGCCGGCGAGTGATTCACTATCGGTTGGATCAATCTGACAATTTTGCAGATAACCGGATAGGCTTGCCAGCACTTCATCCGCTTCTTCCAGGAAAATGTCGAGTAACTCAGGATCGATGCTTGTATTTACGATTCCGCCGGGTTTTGTATCCGATCTTGCCGCACTGGCGGGCTCAGGGCTGGCGGCTGCTGTGGATAAGGGAGCGCTGTCCGGGATAGAGGCGATTTGGAATAATGTGATGGCTTCCTCAACAATCCGGTGGCTATCCGGTTGTTTATTTCTAAGCGCCTCAATAAAAAAACCAAGACTACTTAATCCATCAACGAGCAAAACCTGTTCCGCTTCGATGATTTCATAATCCGGGTCAAAAAACTTTTCTACCAGGCGATGGCAAAGATTCAATAGCGTATTGGCGCGCTCCAGATCCAGCATGACCAGGGTGCCGGAGACCTGTTTAAATAACAGTGAGAGCGTGGGTAGATCTGAACGTTTGGCAGGCTCAAAAAAGAATTTATCCAGAATGCTTTCAATTTGTCCCAGATTGGTCAGGATTTCCTGGGAGATTCGTGTGAGTAGCTCTGTTTCTTGTGTTTTACCTGCAATTCCATTTAATCCCGGTGCATCCGGGAGTTCGCTTTCATTTCCATTTCCCGCCGTGATGCGGGACAGGCGGGAAGCAAGCATATCAACCTGATCCGGCAAGTCTGGCGACAGCCTGTTAAAATCGTCTATGATGCTTTCAACCAGTAGTAAAGCTGTGGCCATTTCCATGGCCAGTTCTTCACTCGTATCCTGGGGTTGATTCTGCAAATAAGTGACGGTGCTGCCGATGGCATCGATTAATTTCCCTAACGGGGCGCATTCGGTTTTCTGCGCCAGATGTCCGAGCCAATCAATATACTCAAGCATTGAAGTCAAACTTTCTTCATGCCCTGCGCAAAATTCACGCCATATATCATTAGCCTGCATCAAGGCGCTGCGCATCGTATCCAGGGCGGGGCGTAATGCTTCAGATTCTTCAAAGGTTATTGTTTCTGAATCTGTCGGCTGGCCAGGCCAAGCATAGCTGTTTTTGATATCCCCGATGCGTTGGCCGGTTGATTTGCTGTGGGCCAAGTGGTAGAGCAGTTCACGCAGTAATGGCGAAGTATTGCCGGGCGTTCCGGCAGCAAGGTGACGTATGGTTTGCTCAATCTTTCCGCATAAGCGGCGGATGTGAAGGTCGATCTGGCTTGCTTCTTGTTGCAATAAATCTTCCAGAAAGCCTGCAGTTACCCACCAGAAGGCGCGTTGTTCAATGGTTCCGGGAAACGCTTCGATTTGATTCACTGCACCGGCCATTTGCTGCAAGCCGTCTTTATTCGATGGTTCCCGCAACCATTTGAGCAGGCCGGCCTGATATTCGGCGCCTGCCTGTTTGGCTGAAGTTTTAACCGTAGCAGGATCGATAGGAGCGGATTCGGCTTTCAATGGCGGGTTAGCGATTAGCTGGGGGAAAAATAAATCACTTTCGGGCACATTCTCAAAGCCATATACCTGCATCAGTTCACGATAGGGCGGGAATAGGCGGAGTGGATTTTCTTCTGCGCCATCAATGAGTTCATTCAGATAGTAAAGTAATGCTTGGATGGATTGCTTAAGCGCATCAAGAATGGGTTGGTGGGATTCAATTTTCTTTTCAATAAGCGCTTCAATCAATTGCTCCATCTTCTTGGTGACTATCGTGATGCTGGTTAACTCCAGCATTTCAAGCAAACCATCCAACTGATGGATATAATTCCTGCAATCCTTGATCGGGTTAATATTATTGGGGTTTTTGCTATAAGTATCCAGATTCTGATCAATCAATGAGAAGACTTGATGAATGCCTTCATTGATTCCGATAACCGAGGAAATATTAAGTTTAGGTTGAGCGCTCATTCTTAAGTACCATCAATTAGCATTCATTAAAAATAGAATCAGACCTTGAAATTGGATACGGAAGCTTTGAGCTCGGATGCAAAACCTGTGATCTGTTTGACGGACAGGGTGGCTTGCAGGGTTCCTTCCGTCGTCTGCCGGGTAACATGAAGGATATCCTCCATGTTGGCTACAACCTTGTTGGCTGCTTGTGTCTGGGTATTGGTGATATCAAAAATATTAGTCACAAGCTGCGCAAGCTGTTTTGAAACTCCTTCAATTTCTTCCAGAGCCCGTCCGGCGGCATCGGAACGCTTTGCGCCTTTTGCGGCACCGAGCGTGCTTCTTTCCATCGCTGCGATGGCATCCTGTGTGTCACCCTGAATGGTGACGATTAATTCACTGATCTGTTTGCTTGCTTCGGCTGATCGTTCGGCTAAGCGTTGTACTTCTTGTGCGATGACAGTAAATCCATGTCCCGCCTCACCGGCGGCGGTTGCCTGGAGTGCTGCATTTAAAGCCAGGACATTGGTTTGGTCGGTGATATCTGTGATCAATGCAACAATCTCGCCGATTTCCTGTGAGCTTTCTCCCAAACGTTTAATTCGTTTCGAAGTGTCCTGGATATGAGTGCGGATTTCATTCATTCCGGCGATGGATTCACGCACTGCCAGCGCGCCTTTCTCAGCCGCCGCCAGAGATTGTTTGGCTACTTTTGCCGACTCAGTCGCGGCATCGGATATCTCGCTGATGGATTCAGACATGCCTAAAATTGCAATGGTGGTTTCTTCAATTTGGAACGATTGCTGCTGTGCAGCGGTTAGTAACCCGGATGAAACATGTTGCGCCTGATGGGATGCCTTGACAACCAAAGCGCTGGCTTGATTGACTTGCTCCACCAGGGAGTGCAGTTCCTCAATGGTGGAGTTGATGGCATCGGCAATCGCACCGGTCATAGGGTTAGTGACATCAGTACGGACGGTTAGATTACCATCGGCAATTTTTTTCATGTCATCCAGAAGTGTCAGGATGGCCTTTTGCGCTTTCTCGATTTCATCCTGGTTGATTAATTTTTGACTGCGTGAGTTTCGACGTAATGACCGGGCAAAAAAGAAGAGGGTAAGAGCCAATCCGGCAACCAATGTATTGATCAGTGTATTGAATAAGGAAGCAAAATGTGTGTTCTGTGACTGAATTTCATGATCAAGCTCTTTAGCCCTATCCAGCATGGCTTCACTTTTGTTTGCGATGTCATGGGCGGCAAATTTGGTAGTCATTGCTACAGAGGCTTCTTTTTGGATAACGCGGATGTGATCATCAAATTTTCTAAGTAATGAGTGAATGTGTGACAGCAGATCCTGAATGACTTCATCTTTGTTTGCAATTAATCCGGGTCCATTATGACCTTGATTCAGAGCTTGTGCGATGGCTGAAATTTGTGCGTGATCCTGTGCTAATTGCTCGGTGATTTCTGCAATTGGGAACTCATTGGGCAGGATAGTATTCACATTTTTTGTGATGTTGCGCGCATAAGTTCTTAGGGTCTCTACCATTCTCATTTCATGAGATAAATTTCCGATTTCCACCATGCGGCTGATTAATGCTTCGGTGAGTCTGGTTAGCTGGCCATGGGTGAGGCTGACTTCTCTGATGTGATTGCCCAGTTTAACCAGGGATTCCTTATGGCTTAAAATGAGATTGATCTTCTTTTCCTCAAGTTGCCAGTCTTTATGATAAGTATCCAGATTTACGGACACCGGATGATCAGAAATGAGGGAAGTGGCGTCATTACGATACAGCCCCCCTTGAGACAACAGCGTGATGTAATGATTGAGTTGATGCTGACTGTTCTGTAATTGTGTAAACGCGGTTGCATTACCCATGAGTGCTTGTTGCGCGGCCTTTGATAGTTGCAAATGGTGTATCTGTATCCGTGAGACAAGCTCCAGCCGGGTGGTATTGTGCCTGGTTTGCTGCGCGCTGATGGCAAACATAGTCAGGAGAAGCAGCAGGAGAAGTATCAGGACGACGCCCAGAGTCCGGCTATTGTTTAAAATGGAGGGATGCCTTGAGACATTCTTCTTCGGAGGCATGACGGCAATAACCGGCAAGTTTGCTTGCACGGCCGCTGTGCCGGCTGCCAGTCTAAACTTGGGAAAATCATCTTCCATTGTGCTCTCCAGTTCTAATAGGGATTTATCTAAGCATGTAAGCGCTTTAATGACAAATGACATGACTGTTGTCAAGTTATAGCATAACTGCTAAAACTTGCAGTCAAAAACAGAATAAGACCCGGAAAATGATGTCTTTTAGGAGTTTATGTGCTCAAGCGCTTGGGTATGAGCCAATATCAGACCGTTTCAGATAAATGCCGGTTGATTGTATTACCCGAGGAATAATTTGTAGGCTGGGTTCTTTGTTTCATCCCAATAACGATAACCCAGTTGACTAAGAAATGCCTTGAAATCGGATTTTTCCTCCGGGGGGACTTGTATTCCAATCAGGACGCGGCCATAGTCGGCGCCATGGTTACGGTAGTGGAACAGACTGATATTCCAGTTATGGCTCAGGTTGTTCAGGAAATTCATCAGCGCGCCGGGGCGGTCGGGAAATTCAAAACGGTAAAGAATTTCGTTTTTAACGTCATGCGCGTGCCCGCCGACTAAATGACGAATATGCAGCTTGGCCATTTCGTTGTTGCTCATGTCTTCGGTGGCCA
>CAKKRO010000212.1 GCA_919902625.1 Nitrosomonadaceae bacterium | reverse complement strand
TATTGGCACCGGATGCAATCGCAACCAGCGTTTTATGCAAGATCTTTTCACGCGCAACGTACGCTTTGATGCCTGCAACGGAAAGTGCACCGGAAGGCTCCAGTATTGTGCGCGTATCTTCAAATACATCTTTCACTGCAGCGCAAATGGAATCGGTATCGACCAGAATCACTTCGTCGACCAGTTCACGGCATAACCGGAAAGTTTCCTTGCCAACATGCCGAACAGCCACACCATCCGCAAATAAACCCACTTGCGCTAATTTAACACGGCGGCCACTTTGCAGTGAGCGGTACATAGCATCGGAATCGACCGGCTCGACGCCGATGATTTTGATTTTCGGATACAGCCGTTTCACATAAGCAGCAATCCCAGCGATAAGCCCGCCACCGCCAATGGGTACAAAAATGGCGTGAATATTCCCTGTATGCTGACGCAAGATTTCCATGCCGACCGTCCCCTGTCCGGCAATCACGTCCGGGTCATCGTAGGGGTGAACAAATGTGGCTTGCTCCTCTTTTGCCAGCGTGATGGCATGTTCATAGGCATCGTTATAGGAATCGCCCTGCAGCGATACCGTAGCTCCCAACGCCATCACCGCGTGTACTTTGATCTGTGGTGTTGTCACTGGCATCACAATCGTGGCGGAGCAATTCAGTTTTTTGGCAGCCAGCGCAACACCCTGGGCATGGTTACCAGCCGAAGCGGCAATAACCCCACGGTTGCGTACGGCAGGCGCCAACTTGATCATCTTGTTATACGCACCACGCAACTTGAAAGAAAAAACCTGCTGCAAATCTTCCCTTTTCAATAGCACCTGATTATGAATGCGCTCCGATAAAATGGCGACATGATCCAATGGACTCTCGATGGCGACATCATAAACCTGAGCGGTCAGTATTCTTTCAAGATAATTATTTTTCATAAAGGTGCGTGGGTAAATCGAGGCAACATTAAAGCATTCTAATCTGGAATAGGGAGTTCAGGAAGCGCCGATAGGATGCTCGCCAAATAAGCAAGCAGATTATGACAGAGCTTGCTTACGGATTGAATAAATTTTTACCCCATGCTTCCAGTGCATTCAGTATTTGCAGGGCGTTTTCATTCTCTTTGTTTTTATCACGCAATAAAGTGATTTGAGCCGAAAAATCGGCAAAAGTGATGCTCCCGCCGCCATCGCTTTGCATCAGGCGTTGCAAGCGTATTTGTTTCCAGCGCTCCATCTCTGCGGGCGTCAATGTTTCCGGCCAATTGCGGGCGCGGTAGCGGAACAGTAAATCGGGCAGCCGCTGATCATGAAAATCAAATCGCATTTTTGCCAGTTCTTCCGGTGTAGCGCGCCGTATCTGCGCCAACGATGCAGCATCCGCATTGTCCAGAAAACCATCATACAGAGCCACGTCCACATCACCGGAAGGCTCGAACGCACGACTGGTATAGGCAGTTGCCACGCGCTGAAAAAAATCCGGATATGCGCACAGTGTTTGCCAATGCCGGTAACATGCGTCCAAATCGAGCGCGATGCGCTCAGCGGCTTCGATATCCAATGTATTGCGCGGCGCCAGCGCCGGGCATTTATTGATTTTCACTGATTTGACCGGCAACCGTTGCATGCCTTCGGGTAATTCGTCGCTACGGGTAAACAGCAATGAACTCAGATCGTCGCTATCCAACGGCAGAAACATATCCGGGTCATGGCGCAAATCATATACCAGCACGCTGTTGTTGTTACCCGGTTCTGTGACAAGTGGCATGATCAGTGTGGTGCAGCCTGTTTTTGCCGGGTACATGCGCGAAGTATGCAATACCGGATTGCGGGTGGTTAAATCAAGCTGGGTTGCGGCTTTGCGCTTATCACGCAATTGGAAAAGCCAATCGTAGAGGCGCGGCTGTTGTTCACGAATCAGACGCGCCAAAGCAATGGTGGCGCGCACATCCGATAAGGCATCATGCGCGGATTCATGTGCGATGCCGTTGGCAGCCACCAAATCCTCCAGACGGAAACTGGGTTGTCCTTCTTCGTGCTGCGGCCAGATGATACCGGCCGGGCGCAAGGCATACGTCATGCGCACCAGATCAATGATGTCCCAGCGGGAATTGCCTTGTTGCCACTCGCGCGCATAAGGATCATAGAAATTACGATACAGGGTGAAACGGGTGACTTCATCGTCAAAACGTAGCGAGTTGTAACCGGCGCCACAAGTATTTGCCTGTGAAAATTCCGCATGAATACGCGCAATGAATTCCGGCTCAGGCAGTCCCTGTTCATCGGCTAGCTGCGGGGTGATTCCGGTCAGTAGACAGGCTTCCGGGTGAGGTAAGATGTCTCGAGCAGGCTTGCAATAAATAACCAGCGGCTCTCCCATCTCGTTCAATGCTTCATCGGTACGCAACCCGGCAAATTGGGCAGGCCGGTCCCGTCTTGGGTCGGCGCCAAAAGTTTCGTAGTCGTGCCAGTATAGTGTGATAGACATTGTGTTGTTTACAGATTTGAAAGCGCCGGTTAAAAACTTGCTTTGCAACTGACTCGTTACACAATTATAGTGGTATCTTACGCAAAAATTTTTAAATCAAATAGAAGGATAAAACAGTATGACACGTAAACTCATCAGTTCAGGCTCTACCTTTGAACAAGAAATCGGTTATTCGCGTGCTGTTGTCGAGGGTAACTGGATTCTGGTTTCTGGCACGACAGGCTTTGATTACAGCAAAATGACCATTTCAGAGGATCTGCTGGATCAGGCTGAGCAGTGTTTTATAAATATCGAGGCAGCATTGAAGGAAGCCGGGGCGAGCATGAAAGATGTGGTGCGGGTCACCTATGTGTTCCCCGACGCGGCGGATTTTCCCAAGTGCTGGCCGATTATGCGCAAATACTTGGGAGATGTCAGGCCGTCCGCCATGATGCTTGCTGCGGGTCTGTCCGATCCGCGCATGAAAATTGAGATTCAGGTGACGGCTTATCGCAA
>CAKKRO010000211.1 GCA_919902625.1 Nitrosomonadaceae bacterium | reverse complement strand
GCAATTCGTCCGCGCGCCCGGCGGATGGCCGGAATGCTGCCTGCCATATCCACTTGCGACATGATCCAGCCGCCGAAAATATCGCCTGCATAGTTGGTATCCGACGGCATCGGCACCATGCGCAATACGGGTTGTCCTTCCGGCAGGGGGACATGAAGTGATGGATCATTCGGTATGTTGAGCATGGCTGGTTATCGCTAACTGGATGTATACAGAAGATGGTTCATTTTTCAAGTCCATGGTGGATACATTCCAAAGGGAGTATGACTATATCGCTATTCATATCAACGCAATTCCGGTTACTTTTTATGCCCGTCACTGACTTTTCCCGCACACAATCCCGCCAACCCATCGCATTACCCCTTTCTCTCAAAACGATAAAATGCCAGCATCCCCATCAGATTCGGCAGGAATTGGACAGGGTGATCGTTACTCATCACCCTGCGTTCGAGGATATGGGCATTACATTGCCGGCACAGCGCCTCAAAATCGCCCAGGGTGCATAAATGAATATTGGGCGTGTCATACCAGTGATAAGGCAATGCCTTTGAGACGGGCATACGGCCGGAAATAACCTGCATGCGGTTTCTCCAATAACCAAAATTTGGAAACGAGACAATGCCTTCCTTACCGACGCGCAGCATTTCCTGGATGATGCCCTCGGTATGCCGCATGGCTTGCAGGGTTTGGGACAAAATCACATAATCGAACGAATCGGATTCAAAGCTGGATAACCCCGATTCCAGGTCATACTGAATCGCATTGACGCCATTGCGGAAGCAATTGAGCAGATTGTCATCGTCAATCTCAACGCCATAGCCAAAAACATGGCGGGTATCGCGTAAATAGCGCAACAGCGAACCATCGCCGCAACCCAAGTCCAATACCTTTGCGCCGGGTTTAATCCACTCTGCAATGGCGGCAAAGTCCGGGCGTAGCGCGATGGTGGATGGTTCTGTCGTATCATTCATGGTTAATTCATGCATCGATCATTTAAGTGGAAATATTGTCCATATACGCCCGCACCAGTTGGTGGTAATACTCCGTCTCCATCAGAAACGAATCATGGCCATGACTCGAGGTGATTTCCGCATAACTCACGTTCATTTTGTTATCCAGCAGCGCTTTGACAATTTCCCGCGAACGTTCCGGTGAGAAGCGCCAATCGGACGTAAACGATAAAATCAGGTAATCCGCCTTGGCAACCCGGAAGGCCGCGCTTAAGTCGCCCGCATAGGCATCGGCCGGATTAAAGTAATCCAGCGCTTTGGTCATCAACAGATAGCTATTGGCGTCGAACAAATCGGCAAACTTGTCCCCTTGATAACGCAGATAGGATTCAATTTCGAATTCCACATCAAAGCCAAAGGAAAGCTCTTCATTGCGCAGACTGCGCCCGAATTTCGCCGCCATCGAATCGTCGGAAAGATAGGTGATATGCCCCAGCATGCGAGCCAGCCGCAAGCCTCGTCTCGGCAAGGTGTCATAGGCGTAATAATTTCCGCCATAGAATTCCTGATCAGTCATGATCGCCTGGCGGGCTACGTCATTAAACGCAATGTTCTGTGCGGTTAATTTGGCGGCGGCGGCAATCACCAATGCATGCCGCACTTTCTCAGGATAATCCAGTGTCCACTGCAAAGCCTGCATCCCGCCCAGACTACCTCCCACTATGGCCGCAAACTGCGCAATCCCAAGGTGTTCGGTTAATTGAGCCTGGGTTTCCACCCAATCTTCCACCGTTACGACGGGAAAACTCGCACCATAGTGTTTTCCCGTTCTGGTATCGATACTGGCAGGGCCGGTAGACCCGTGACAGCCACCCAGATTATTCATGCCAATCACAAAGAAGCGGTTGGTATCGATAGGTTTGCCGGGGCCCACCATATTGTCCCACCAACCGAAGCTTTTCTCTTTATCCGCATAAACACCGGCCACATGGTGATTGCCTGAAAGCGCATGACAAATTAATACCGCATTGGACCGTGCGGTATTCAGTTGCCCGTAGGTCTCATACACCAAATGATAGCTCGCCAGTTCCAATCCACTTTTTAACTGCAATGGCTTGTCAATCTGCACATACTGAGGCGTTACCACGCCCGCTGATTTTGAATCTCGCATTTATAGAAGAAAAATCCCAAAGAAACGACTTAACATCTTGTTGACAATTATATCGCCAAAGAACGAGGCACACACCAGTCATTAGTCATTCAATTTGGCCAATAGTGCAGCCATTTTTTCCGGATGATCCGTTTTGATGATCTTGTGCACTAACGGAATAATATCCGGCAAATGGCTTTTTAATATCTGGTCTTTTATCGTCAGTAACTGGGCCGGGTACATGGAAAACTGCTGCAACCCGAAACCCAGCAATAGCCGCGTAAACTGCTTATCTCCCGCCATTTCCCCGCAAATAGCCACCGGCACTTTGTCGCGATTGGCCGTCTGAATAACCCGCGACACCAGCCAGAGTATGGCCGGATGGAATGGGTCGTAAAGATGCGCCACGGTGTCATCAATCCGGTCAACGGCCAAGGTATATTGAATCAAGTCATTGGTGCCAATGGACAGAAAATCCAGTTTCCGCATAAACATCTCCACGCACAACGCAGCCGCCGGAATCTCGATCATACCGCCCACTTTGACATGCTCGTTAAAATGAATTTTTTCATCGCGCAGACTCTGCTTCGCCTGTTCAATGAGATGCAACGTTTGATCAATTTCCGCACTATTTGAAAGCATCGGCACCAGGATACGGATATCGCCATACTTTGAAGCGCGCAAAATAGCGCGCAATTGGGTATGAAACATTTGCGGCTCCGCCAGGCTCAAACGAATCGCACGCAAACCCAGCGCCGGATTGGCGGCAACTTGTGTGGCGCCTTTCAGACTTTTATCCGCACCCAGATCAAAGGTACGGATGGTCACCGGCTGTTTATGCATTTTGACCGCAACGGTGCGGTAAGCTTCAAATTGCTCATCTTCACCCGGCAGATCATCGCGATTCAAAAACAGGAATTCACTGCGGAACAAGCCAATACCAGTGGCGCCGCTTTCTTTGACTTGTTCAATATCCTCCGGCAGCTCAATGTTGGCGTATAAATCAATCGGGGTGCCATCCAGTGTCACCGCAGCAATCGTTTTAATGCGTTGCAGCTTTCTTTTTTCCAGCTCCAACTGGCCTTGCCGTAAGCGGTATTCATCCAGAACGTATTTATCCGGATTGACAATGATAATACCCTGATAACCATCCACAACCAGGCAATCATTTTCCAGAATTAACTGATGCGCGTGATGCAAAGCCACGATAGAAGGAATATTGAGACTGCGCGCAACAATGGCGGTATGCGAAGTCAAGCTGCCCAGATCCGTCAGAAAAGCAGTAAACTGATGCTGCTTGTATTGCATCACATCTGCAGGACTTAAATCATGCGCAACCAGAATGCTGTCGCCGGTCTGCTTCGATGCCGGCGGCAAATAACCGGGATGCCCCAACAACGCCTTCAGCACGCGCTCAACCACTTGCACCACGTCTGCTTTGCGTTCACGCAAATAAGCATCCTCGATGGCTTCAAACTGCGCCAGCAGCACCTGCATCTGCTGCGTCATCGCCCATTCGGCATTACAATGGGTCTGCACAATCATGCTGCGGCTTGCTTCTGAAAGTGTCGGATCATCCAGAATCATCAGATGCAAATCCAGGAATGCGCTGAACTCAGCGCGTGCATGACCATCGGCTACCGATGTCTGCAATGCATCAAATTCCTTACGGACGGTCGCAAAAGCGCTATTCAGGCGCGCAATCTCTTTGTCCACCTGATTCTTTGGGATCAAATAATGCATCACCTCCAAAGTGGCAGGTGCGGCAAGATGCGCATGCCCTATGGCAATGCCCTCAGATACCCTGATACCCTGCAGGATAAAGCTCATTCGCCTTCACCAAAGCAATCTTCAACCAATGCAACCAATGCCGTCACGGCCTCAGCCTCATCGTCACCCGTCGTTTCGATCTGGATGATGGATCCTTTATTGGCCGCAAGTGTCATCACGCCCATAATACTTTTGGCATTCACGCGACGGCCATTGCGCGTTACCCAAACTTCACTTTTGAATTGACTCGCCAGTTTCGTCAGTTTCGCCGATGCGCGCGCATGCAATCCCAATTTGTTGATAACCGTTACTTCTTTAACTTGCATGACAAGGTTCCGCATTAATATGAATCACACCACATCTGCCGCCACTCAATCCTTTCTCAACCACAACCGGCAGCGGCTCATTGCGATAGGTCAGCACTCGCACCAGCATGGGCAGATTAACGCCCGCGATACATTCCACTTTGCCGGGTTGAATTAGCCGGCTGGCAATATTGCAGGGTGTTGCCCCCAAGATATCACTGAGTACCAGCACACCCTCACCGCTATCCAGTCGCCCGGCTAATGCGCGAGCCTGGGACAGCACGGCATCCGGATCATCCTGGACAAAAACACCCAAATGCATCAATTGCGGTGGTTTCATGCCCACCACATGGCTTGCGCAGCGGATCATATGATCCCCTAAATCTTCATGGGTGAGAATTAAAATCCCAATCATCTTGCTTTTATCCTGTTCTCTGGTTTGATAGAATCAATTTAAGGATTTTAGCATTGACAGGGCGTTAGTATATCTTTGAAATGATTGATACCGGTTTTTATGAATCAATCATCTGCAAACCAGTCTAACCTTGCGGTGGTAGTAAATAAATATCGATAAATGTATAGTCTGATTTAAAGTACCTAATCATTTTAATCGGTAGCGAGCCCATGAAGAAAAATGATCGGATTCTTGCCTTGCGTGCAGCGGCTGAAGCGATGGCCCGTGGCGAACCTGCATCCAACATTCCTACCGGTGCCGATGAAATAGGTCAACTGGGTAAATCACTCAAGAAACTATCAACTTATCTAAAGAAGCAGTCTGAAAGAAGCCAATCTCTTTACAGGATAATGGTTGAGTGCAATCTCAATCTACGCCTGATCGATGTACTGAATCATATCTATGAATCCTTCAAGGATCATTTACCTTATGATCGAATTAGTTTAGCTTTAATTGAGAACGGAGGAAACAAGCTTAAATTGCGTTGGACACGCGCCAGCTATGATGAACTGACGTTAAACACCGGCGCCTCTATTACAATGTCAGACAGCAGCCTGCAGGCAATGACAGATACCAATAATTTACTGATCATCAATGAGTTAAGAACACATTTGGAAAAATATTCAGAATCCGGTCTGACTCAAGCAATTTTTAAAGAAGGGATTCGCTCCTGCCTCGTCTGTCCTTTGATTGCCACCGGAAAACCCATTGGATTTATTATCTTTTCCTGCCGCAAGAAAAATACTTACAAAAATTCACATAAGGATTTATTTCTGCAAATCGCCAGTCAACTGGCGATAATCATTGAGAAAACTGAATTATACAAGGGAATAAAACTGAACAAGCAACTCATGGAGCAGAAAAGATCGCTGGAACAACGTGTCATACATGATGCATTAACCGGCTTATTCAACCGGCCTGCCATCTTTGATATCCTGCATAAACAAATCTTGCGCGCCAGGCGGGGCGGATTTGAAATTGCGGTTATCATGATCGATATTGATCATTTTAAAACTATTAATGATACTTGTGGCCATCTCACGGGCGATGCTGTGTTATGTGAAATCGCTGACCGGCTGACTCAATCAGCCCGTTCCCATGAATACATCGGACGCTATGGCGGTGAAGAGTTTCTGGCGATTGTTTCACCCTATGATCAAGAGGGCGCTTTAAAAGCCGCTGAAAGATTTCGTCACGCCATCGCCTGTAAAGAAATTAATGCCAATCAAACACTGATTCCCGTTACCATCAGTCTGGGTGTTGCCATCGGCACTGATCAGGAAACGCTGGATGAGCATCTGTTATTACAAAGGGCTGACGAAGCGCTTTATCTGGCCAAACACAACGGCAGAAACCGGGTCGAAGTTTCAAGTTAACACTCATTTCAGCTTGATTCAGTTATACACTCTGTAACGAAATTCCCCACTTGAAGCGTATAATTGCCATTCAAGTTAGCCATTCCTCAAATTTCACTCAATAAGCCTTAATATGAATCAGGAAAATCAACCAGCCGCTCCTCATCAGGAGGAAAATCAAATTATTGCCGAACGTCGCGCCAAATTGGCTGAAATACGACAAGCAGGCAACGCTTTCCCTAATACATTCCGGCGTGATCATTTAGCATCCGCATTACATCAGCAATTCGGTGAATGTTCCAAGGAACAATTAGAAGAAAGCCCCATCACCGCGAAAGTAGCAGGACGCATGGTGTTAAAGCGCGTCATGGGCAAAGCCAGTTTCGCCACGATTCAGGATATGAGCGGGCGCATCCAATTGTATATTTCAGATGACCATACCGGAGAAGCGGTGCATGCCGCATTCAAGCATCATGATCTGGGTGACATCTTCGGCGCCCAGGGAATATTATTTAAAACCAAAACAGGCGAACTCTCAATCCGCGTCACTGATTGTCAGTTACTAACCAAATCCCTGCGCCCTCTGCCGGAAAAATTTCACGGCCTAACCGACCAGGAGCAGAAATACCGGCAACGTTACCTTGATCTGATCACTAACGAAGATACCCGCAAAGTATTCACTATCCGTTCCAAAGTGATTCAAGCCATGCGCGAATTTTTTGTTGCACGCGATTATCTGGAAGTCGAAACACCGATGATGCACTCTATTCCCGGCGGAGCTTCGGCACGGCCTTTCTCCACGCATCATAACGCATTGGATATGGCGTTATATTTGCGTATCGCGCCTGAGCTTTA
>CAKKRO010000210.1 GCA_919902625.1 Nitrosomonadaceae bacterium | reverse complement strand
GAGATTGCCCCTTCCTTTCGTTGAAGTAGGAAGAGCCCCATTGCATTATCTTAAGCAGCGGCCTCCTTTCTGTCAAGGGATTTATGCTGTAAAACAGCGGCGAGTTTGGGCAGTTCCCTGTAACCTTTTACGCGTTTGAATTTCTTCTCTGCCCTTAAGAGGGCGGCTACCGCCCATCTCTGAACCATGTCGCCGCCTTGCCACCGTTTCACTCTGCCGGTGGTGGTGCGCACGACCGAGAAGCAAGACTCCAGTGGATTTGTCGTTGCGAGGGTTTTTCTCAGAAGCCCGGTAATGCCAAGCTTGTGCACAGTCAGGGTTTCCTCAAGTCCCTCTTTCAGCGAGGATGCGGCATCAGGGTTCAGTTTCTCAAGGTATCTCACCGTCAGATCGAGGGATTTCCTGGCCTCGTTATAGTCCGTCATCTTATAAGCCGCGCTAATGCGAGCGTCTACCGCGCTTTGGTGGTTCTCCGGCAGATGCTTAAGAACGTTACGCCTCTTATGCGCCTGACAGCGCTGTACCAGTGTCTTTTCTCCAAACATCCTGGCTACGGCCGATCTCAGCGCCTTTGCGCCGTCGAGCACAAACAGATAATCCTTGTCGGCGTTCAGTCCACGCCTGTCCATATCCTCAAGCAGACTCTTGCACACTTCGGCGTTTTCAGTGGCCCCCTGGCAAAGACCAAGGATGTGCTTTCTGCCGCCCTTGTCCAGACCCATAGCCACAACGAGCAGATGCCCTTTGAACTCAATCCCGTCAATGAATATGGCAGCAAGGTCGAGATCGGAGAGGTCTCTTTCCAGAAACCCTCTCATCTGCTCAGCAGTGGCTTTTACGAAATGCCTGCTTACGCTGGATTTCTTTATGCCGTAGCCTTTCAGAAAGCCCGAGACGGCCTCTTCGTAATCACGGCTGGATATGCCAAGAACCATGTTCTTAAGCACCGATTCCCTCATGCACTGAGGGTCCCGGAACGCCTCATATGTGGCAAGGGGGATTTCCTTCTTGTCCTTCCCTCTGAGGCGGGGACGGTCTATAATCACTGCCTGCTTGTCATAATACACGGGCCTCAGATCGCTGCCCCACCAGTTGGCCATCCTTGAAGGATTCTTTGAGTGCTTGGGGCCGGCTATCCGCACACATTCCGAATTCATCGCGGCCAGCATGAGTAATATCCCCGTCTCCTGCGCCATCTCCCTTATAAGCTGAGGAAGACTCCCAATGATTTCGGCCACCCGCAGGGGGAGCTCCAGCAGGACCCCTCCTTCACTGATCTCCCTTATCTTCCCGTTTACTTTCCTCTGCATCTTGCGGTATCTTTTCTTCATAGAAGCGGTCTCCTTTTAGTGTTTGATTTGGCAATCAATTCTAATCGGGGGCCGCTTCCTACTTCAACAACTCAAAGGGACATGCTC
>CAKKRO010000209.1 GCA_919902625.1 Nitrosomonadaceae bacterium | reverse complement strand
TAAAGTCAAGTCATTTGTCATAAAATCTCCTACCCAATCCCAGGGATTTATGCCCGATACTAATAATTTTATTATTTATTAACATAATGTTAGATATTATTTACTAATATAAAATCTTTATAAATTTTACATTATAAAAATACTTAAAATTAATCATTCCTGAAAAAGTTTTAAGCAGAAGATATTTCAAAGAGATCTTTGCAAAACTCAGTTTTTAAAAAACTGACCCAAGATACTGCTTCTTTTTTGAGAAGTTTACATGCCTCCAATCAATTTTAGCATGCGTTAATTAACTTCATATATAAACGACCGGATTGACCAGATGGTCGATTGGATTCAGAAGATTGCTTTTACGGATGCAGTGGGTAATAAAATTTCAGCTTCAGAAAGCTCTCTGCGTGATTATTACTATATGAAATCAGGAGCCTGTCGGACTTAAGTGATCGTAGCGAACACGATAGTAAAGCGAGGATAGATTTGCCAGATTTTGAGATGTATAGCCATTCTATACAATGAAAAATCGAGATAGTACATAGTATGTAGTGCTTCTCCCATGTGCGCAGCAGATCAATCTTAAGTCCGGCAGACCCCTAGTATTTACTTAGTGCTTGATTACAGTTTCTATTAGCTTATCTTCAGCATTTGATTGTAGAGGTGGCTGTGCAGTAGAAGCAGGAAGCCGTTCTGGCTTATGTTCCAATGCCAGATCAAGAACCTGGTCTATCCATCTAACCGGATGAATGACCAGTTGACTCTTTACATTTGAAGGAATATCAATCAGGTCTTTCATATTCTTTTCAGGGATTATCACTACCTTAATTCCACCACGGTGTGCAGCTAACAATTTTTCCTTTAAACCACCTATAGGAAGCACTTCACCTCTTAAAGTAATCTCACCTGTCATCGCTACATCCGATCTTACAGCAATATCTGTCAGAACTGATACCATCGCAACACAAATACCAATACCAGCGCTTGGCCCATCTTTTGGTGTTGCGCCTTCTGGAAGGTGTATATGGATATCATTCTTTTGATAAAAGTCTCCAGGTATGCCTAGTAAGTAAGAACGACCCCGAACTACTGAAAGAGCGGCTTGAATGGATTCTTGCATCACTTCACCCAATTTTCCTGTGGTGATGGTTTTTCCTTTTCCAGGTAACACAACAGCCTCAATGGTCAACAGTTCACCACCCACTTCTGTCCAGGCCAACCCCGTTACTTGTCCAACTTGATTTTTCTCTTCTGCAACACCATAGGTAAAACGCCTTACTCCCAAGAATTTGTCAAGATTACGCGATGTAATTACTATTTTAGTTTTTCCTTTCCTAAGTAGCATCGCTTTTACAGCTTTCCGACAGATTTTTGAAATTTCCCGCTCCATCGCCCGCACACCCGCCTCCCGAGTGTAATAACGAGCAATATCCCTCAACGCAGAATCTGAAACGGTTAATTCATTTTTCTTGAGACCATGATTGAGCATCTGTTTAGTTAATAAATAGCGCGTGGCTATATTCAACTTTTCATCTTCTGTGTACCCTGACAACTGGATTACTTCCATTCGATCAAGTAATGCGGGAGGAATATTCAAGGTATTTGCTGTTGCCACAAACATGACATCGGACAAATCATATTCCACCTCTATATAATGATCCACAAACGTATTATTTTGTTCTGGATCAAGAACTTCCAGTAATGCGGAAGATGGGTCACCACGAAAATCCATACCCATCTTATCCACTTCATCCAGTAAAAATAATGGATTCTTAACACCTACCTTACTCATATTGTGCAAGATCTTACCTGGCATTGATCCGATATAAGTTCGCCGGTGCCCACGAATTTCAGCCTCATCCCGTACACCGCCCAATGACATACGTACAAATTTTCTGTTTGTAGCGTGTGCAATCGATTGGCCTAATGAGGTTTTACCAACACCTGGAGGGCCCACGAGACAAAGAATCGGAGCCTTCATCTTATTTACACGTTGTTGTACTGCCAAATATTCAACAATTCGCTCCTTGACCTTCTCCAGACCATAATGATCCTTCTCAAGTACTGCTTCTGCTGCTTTTAGATCATGGTTGATCTTGCTCTTCTTTTTCCATGGCAAGGCCACCAACGCATCAATGTAATTACGCACCACTGTTGCTTCCGCTGACATGGGAGACATCAGGCGAAGTTTTTTTAATTCTGACTCAGCTCTTGTATTTGCTTCTTTAGGCATTTGAGCAGACCTGATTTTTTTCTCAATTTCTTCTAAATCTGCGCCATCTTCACCCTCACCCAATTCCTTCTGAATTGCTTTAACCTGCTCATTAAGGTAATAGTCACGCTGACTTTTTTCCATTTGCCGCTTAACTCTGCCGCGAATACGTTTTTCTACTTGCAGTATGTCTAATTCGGTCTCCAGTAAACCCAATAAATGTTCCAAGCGTCTGGGCACATCAAAAATCTCCAATACTTCCTGCTTCTGCTCAAGTTTCAATGGCAGGTAGGCAGCAATTGTATCCGCCAAGCGCCCAGCATCATCTATACCACCCAATGAGGTAATTATTTCGGGTGGAATCTTTTTATTGAGTTTTACGTATTGATCAAACTGAGTCAAAATCGCGCGCCTCATCGCCTCTGCTTCAGAGTTGTCTTCTGTATCAGACGACACTTGCAATGCCCTTCCAGAGAAGTGAGTCTCAGAATCAATTAATTCCAGAATACGGGCACGATGATTACCTTCCACTAGAACTTTAACTGTTCCATCAGGTAGTTTTAACATCTGCAATAGGCTGGCAATACTACATACATCATAGAGATCTTCCGGTGCAGGCTCATCTTTAGATGCTATTTTCTGTGCAACGAGCAAAATACTTTTATTCGACTCCATTGCGAGCTCAAGCGCCTTAATAGATTTCTGCCTTCCCACAAATAATGGGATAACCATATGCGGAAAAACCACCACATCACGTAACGGCAAGAGCGGCAGTATCAATTGTTCAGAGCTATCAGCCAAGGCGGTCATAGGTATCCAGTTATAAAATTAACAATTTACGGTGTTGAATATGTGCACTCATCAGAAATTCAAGACAGAAAATATTTCTATATACGTTAAAAGCGCACACCTGCTAAACGGAATACCCAAAATAGAAGCAATAAATACGTGTATTCGCTCTCATTAGTTCATACACGGTTGGTTATTAATTCTTCAGTTAATTTTTGGAACGTTTAGCAACCTTTGGTTGATCCGAATAAATCAATATAGGTTTAATATCATCATTGACTGAATTATAGTCAATGACCACTTTAGAAACATTCTCTAATGACGGGAGATCGTACATAATATCCAATAGGATTTCTTCCAGAATTGAACGCAAACCGCGCGCGCCCGTTTTACGCGTCAAAGCCCTTTTTGCAATCGCTTTAAGGGCGGGTTCTCGAAATTCCAAATCCACTCCGCCTTCCATATTGAACATCTTCCAATACTGTTTGACTAACGCATTCTTAGGTTCTGTCAGGATCTGAATTAATGCTGCCTCATTGAGTTCCTCTAATGTAGCCACAACAGGTAAACGCCCAACAAATTCAGGAATCAGGCCAAATTTCACTAAATCTTCCGGCTCTACTTGCTGTAGAACCTTATTCATATCCTTTCGGTCATGGCTTTTTACATCAGCACCAAAACCGATTCCACCTTTCTCAGTGCGTGCTCTGATCACCTTATCAAGACCATCAAATGCACCACCACAGATAAACAAAATATTGGTGGTATCAACCTGAATAAATTCCTGATTAGGATGTTTTCGCCCGCCTTGAGGAGGAACCAAAGCCGTCGTGCCTTCAATTAATTTCAATAGCGCCTGCTGCACACCTTCGCCTGAAACATCCCGTGTGATGGATGGATTATCCGATTTACGTGAGATTTTATCTATTTCATCGATGTATACGATACCTCGCTGCGCCTTTTCAGCATCATAATTACACTTCTGAAGCAGTTTCTGGATAATATTTTCGACATCTTCACCCACATAGCCAGCTTCAGTCAGAGCCGTCGCATCGGCCATAATGAAAGGCACATCCAAAAGCCGGGCCAAAGTTTGCGCCAGTAACGTTTTACCGGAACCAGTCGGACCAACAAGAAGAATATTACTTTTTGAGAGTTCAATATCATCGGCTTCATCCGGCTTTGCCACATTCCTCAAGCGCTTATAATGATTATAAACCGCTACAGAAAGTATTTTCTTTGCTGATTCTTGCCCGATCACATACTGGTCCAGTATCTGGCATATCTCACGCGGCACAGGCAAGTTTGATTTAACCAGCTTTGTGGCTTCATCACCCTGCATTTCTTCACGAATGATGTCATTGCAAAGCTCAATGCACTCATCGCAAATAAATACGGAAGGACCCGCAATAAGTTTTCTTACTTCATGTTGGCTTTTTCCGCAAAAAGAACAGTAAAGAAGTTTCTCGCTACTAGCTTTGTCTGTCATATTTTTTCATCCTACAGTAATTGAGCTAAGATACTCGAGATTAAAATTAAACTCTTATACAAGCATTTCACTTAATTTGCACTTTCGTCCCTACGTGCCAGCACTGCATCAACTAAACCATAACTCACAGATTCTTCTGCACTCATAAAATTATCACGATCAGTATCTTTTTCTACATTGGATACTGATCGGCTCGCATGTTTCGCCATAATTTCATTCAGTCGAGCTTTAAGATACAAGATCTCGCGCGCATGTATCTCAATATCAGATGCTTGACCTTGAAAGCCCCCCAGCGGTTGATGTATCATTACGCGCGAATTTGGCAAGCAATAGCGTTTTCCTTTCGCTCCTGCGGTCAGCAGCAATGCTCCCATACTTGCTGCCTGGCCAATACATAAAGTGCTCACATCCGGCTTAATATATTGCATTGTGTCATAAATGGCTAACCCAGCCGATACAATGCCTCCGGGTGAATTAATATAGAGATGTATATCCTTCTCCGAGTTCTCGGATTCCAGAAATAAAAGTTGCGCAACCACCAAATTTGCACTGGCTTCCGTAACAGGCCCAACCAGAAATATAACCCTTTCCTTTAATAGGCGCGAATAAATATCATAAGCACGTTCACCTCTTCCACTTGTTTCAATCACCATAGGGATCAGCCCCAAGTTCTTAGGCTCTATATCATGTATATTATCAAATAGTCGCGTCATCTCAGGATATCCCCATCAACTCATCAAATGTTACAGTCTTATCTGTTAACTTGACTTTATCAAGTGCCCAATTTACTACGTTCTCTTCTAGCGCCAATGACTCTGCTTCTTGCAGACGTTCCGAAGAAGCATAATGCCATTTGACCACTTGTTCTGGATTCTCGTAACTTTGCGCGGCATCTTCTATGATGTTACGAACCTGTTCTGGTGTAGCTTTCAAGGCATGCACCCTTACGACCTCTGCCAGAATCAGGCCCAACTTAACCCGATATTCCGCTTTCTCTTTAAAAAGATCCGGTGTAAAAGGCATTTCTTTAGCTTTCATCCCCCGTGCTTCAAGACCACTTCTTGCATTTTGCATTAACCGCTCTATTTCCTGATTGATCAAAACACCGGGTGCCTCAATCTGGGTCGTATCCAACAACGACTGCATGATTTGTTCTTTAAGCTTCGTTCGGGTCCGCTTCGAAACTTCACGCTCCAGATCCTGTTGAATTCCTTCACGCAATTTTTTGATATCTCCATCGGAAACACCCAGCAGCTTGGCAAAATCGGCATCTACATTCGGCAAAACAGATGCTTCAAGTTCGCTCAGTTTCACTTCAAATGTAACGGTTTTCCCGGCAATATCTTTACCATGATAATCTTCTGGAAAAACAACATCAAATGATTTACTGTTTCCCACTTTCATACCTACCAGCGAAGCTTCAAAATCCTTAAGGAATTTTCCATCTCCAAGTATCAATTGAACGCCCTCAGCCTTCCCGCCCCCAAAATCATTACCATCAATCACGCCCCGGTAATCAATCTTGATCCGGTCACCTTTTTTGGCTGAGCGGTCGACTGGTTCATATGTCACGCGTTGTTTACGTATCATATCCAGCGTTTTATCGATATCGGCACCTGCTACCCGCACATTAGGCCGCTCTATATTTTGTTTGCTTAAATCACCTAAAACTATTTCAGGATAAACTTCAAATGTTGCGCTGAATGTATAGCGTGCATCGTTATCATCCGCCGGTTTTGCTTCAAAACGTGGATATCCGGCAACCTGCAAATTCAGTTCCTTAACGGTATCTGTAAATTCCTTATGCACCGCATCATTCAAAACATCCTGTTGGACTTGCGCGCCATACATTTGTGTAACCATTTTGAACGGAACCTTTCCAGGACGAAAACCATGTAATTTAGTTGTCTTTGCCAATCGCTTTAAACGATTTTCAATTTCACTCTGCAGCTTTTCCAGAGAAATCGTAATATCAAAACGACGTTCCAATGCACCGAGGTTTTCTACATTTGATCCCATTAAAATTCCTGACTGATTAAATATTTCTCAACACATTACTGAGCTATCCGAGCGCCATTCTTATCCTGCCCGTCGAATAGAAAGTTCTGCGATAACATACAATTTGGTGCGAAAGGGGGGACTCGAACCCCCACACCTTTCGGCGCCAGAACCTAAATCTGGTGCGTCTACCAATTCCGCCACTTTCGCATTTTATTTTATCGTGGCGATTATACCTTTTAATCCCACCAACCGCAGCCAGATCACTCAATACTCTGGCAAAATACTGTTTGACCGCTTACTCCTTTACTGTCTGGCCCCATCAGATACAAGTAAGTGGCCATCAAATCTTCGGGTTGTCGCATCGTTTGCTTGACTTCTCCCGGATGCGTTTTCACACGTTGCGGTGAATTAACAATGCCGGGCACAATGGTATTAATGCGTAAACTGGGTATAGCCTCCCATTCATCCGCCTGAACTTTCACCAAGGCTTCGATTCCTGCTTTCGCCACGGTAAAACCTCCCCAATAGGCTGATGGCTTATGCCCATGAGAACTCGATGTCATAACAACACTGGCATCTGGAGCAGCCTTTAGTAACGGCAGACATGCCTTAGTTAAGGCAAAAGGAGTGACCAAATTAACCTGTAACATCGTCCGCCACTGTTCAATGGTCTGATTTTCTATCGGACTCAATCCATACAAAAATGCAGCGTTATGCAAAATTCCATCTAAACGCCCCAGTTGTTGCTCTATAGCCTGCGCAATGGTCACAAAATCCTTATCTTCAGCACGTTCCAGATTAAGCGGATAAATGAGCGGCTGTGCTTTTCCGATAGCCTCAATTTCATCATAAACACCCTCCAGCTTCTTCACCATGCGCCCATGCAAGATCACGGTCGCACCATAGTTTGCATAAGTTAATGCTGCAACACGCCCCAAGCCTTGTCCAGCGCCCGTAATAAGAATGACACGATCCTTAAGGAGATCTTTGGGAGCCGAATAACTTTCTAATTTATTCATAAATTGCAATTTATCACGATAAAGTACATTTAGAAGAAAAATAAAGCGCCTAATAAGCGTCTTTATTCCTGCAATCATCTCAAAAAACAAAAAAACAGACCCCAATAAAATATTGGGGTCTGTTGATATCAGATACTAAGTAACTTTGGTACAGATACTTAAATTACATGTCCATACCGCCCATGCCACCCATTCCGCCCATACCACCCATGCCGCCAGCAGCTGCATTATCTTCTTTAGGCAGTTCTGCAACCATGGCATCAGTGGTCAACATCAGGCTCGCAACGGAAGCTGCATTCTGTAGCGCAGAACGAGTCACTTTTGTTGGATCCAGAACACCCATTGCTACCAGATCACCATACTCACTGGTTGCCGCATTGTAACCAAAATTACCCTTACCTTCAGCAACTTTGTTAACCACAACCGATGGCTCATCACCACAGTTGATTACAATTTGACGCAATGGCTCTTCAAGGGCACGCAGAACAATCTTGATCCCTGCATCCTGGTCATGATTGTCGCCTTTGATGCTTTTAACAACAGAGATAGTGCGTAACAGGGCTACGCCGCCGCCAGGAACAACACCTTCTTCTACGGCTGCACGTGTTGCATGTAATGCATCTTCAACCCGCGCTTTTTTCTCTTTCATTTCTACTTCAGTCGCAGCGCCGACTTTAATAAGTGCTACCCCGCCAGCCAGTTTAGCCACACGTTCCTGCAGCTTTTCTTTATCATAATCGCTGGTCGCTTCTTCTATCTGAGCGCGAATTTGCTTGACACGGCCTTCGATGTTACCAGCATTACCTGCACCATCAATAATAGTCGTATTTTCTTTGCCCACTTCTATTCGTTTGGCTTGACCCAGATCACTCAGCGTCGCTTTCTCCAAAGTTAAGCCGACTTCTTCAGCAATCACAGTACCACCCGTCAGAATTGCAATGTCTTCCAACATGGCTTTGCGGCGATCACCAAAACCCGGTGCTTTGACTGCACAGGTCTTGAGGATGCCACGAATATTATTTACCACCAAAGTTGCCAGTGCTTCGCCGTCCACATCTTCCGCAATAATCAATAACGGTTTACCTGCTTTGGCTACTTGTTCCAGTATCGGCAACAAATCACGGATATTAGAAATCTTCTTGTCATGCAACAAAACAAAAGGATTATCCAACAAGGCAATTTGTTTTTCTGCGCTACTTACAAAGTAAGGGGAAAGATAACCACGATCAAACTGCATACCTTCAACCACTTCCAATTCATTTTGCAGTCCTGATCCATCTTCAACAGTAATCACGCCTTCTTTGCCTACCTTGTCCATTGCATCGGCAATAATCTTGCCTATCTCAGTATCAGAGTTTGCAGAAATACTGCCAACCTGAGCAATTTCCTTCGCTGTTGCGCAAGGCTTCGACAGTTTCTTCAACTCGCCAATGGCTGCGGTCACTGCTTTATCAATACCACGCTTAAGATCCATTGGATTCATACCGGCAGCAACATACTTCATGCCTTCTTTGACAATAGCCTGAGCTAATACCGTTGCAGTGGTGGTACCGTCGCCGGCGACATCAGATGTTTTGCTGGCTACTTCTTTCAGCATCTGTGCGCCCATATTTTCAAACTTGTCTTTCAGCTCAATCTCTTTAGCAACTGAAACACCATCCTTGGTAATGGTTGGCGCGCCGTAAGAGCGATCCAGCACCACATTACGGCCTTTTGGCCCCAATGTCACTTTCACTGCATCGGCCAAAACATTAACACCAGCCACCATTCTATGGCGGGCTGAATCACCAAACTTCACTTCTTTTGCTGACATAACTTTTCTCCTAATCTCTCAAAATATTGTCTTTAGCAGGTACTTGAATTAACACGCTTAACCTTCAATCACACCCATAATATCTTCTTCCCGCATGACTAAAAGCTCTTCACCTTGAACCTTTACAGACTGCCCGGCGTATTTACCAAACAATACCTTGTCACCCACTTTAACTTCCAAAGGGCGGATTTTTCCATCATCACCGACTTTGCCTTTTCCTATTGCCAGAATTTCACCTTGATCCGGTTTCTCCGCTGCGCTATCTGGAATTACAATACCTGATGCAGTTTTACGTTCATCTTCCAACCGCTTGACGATCACACGATCATGCAAAGGACGAATTTTCATGCTGTTTTCTCCTATTGAAATTAATAACCTGAATTTACGAAATATTTTGCATTTTATTTTTAAGAATTCCCGATGCAATCGGGATCCAAACATTACAAAGGATCGATATTAGCACTCATCGACCAGGAGTGCTAATGATAATAGGGCCTATTCTTGATAATTTCAAGACCGGGAGATGTAAGAATTTTATATGTAATTGAAAATGAATAAATAAAACAGATATCGGAATTGTAAGGAAGGAAATAAACCCGGAATAAAAACGAAACAACCCTGGAATTAAATCAGTACCAAATATCAGTACCAAATAAATGATTAAGTTGCCTTAAATCAGATGGAGATATCAAAACGGCAAAAATTAAAGCGGCTATTTTATAAACGTCAATTAATGCTTGAGAATCATTTACGGATGAACTTCAGAGAAATTTTTCTTAAATTAATTCGACAGCTTCCTTGAATCAAGTTGATTTTCTAGCTCTAATGGGAAAGGCATGTCTTCATCTTCGAATATCCATTTGAAATACCCAAGTAACAAATCCATCAATTCAGACATGCTAAGACTGTAGTTATCAAAATCAACATATATCATAGGACCAGCTATAAAATAGGAGTAATAATCACCAATCATTGGCTTATCGACGTTTTTTACTATTTGCCTTTCCACGCTGCTGGGGCGATTCACTTGCCAATGTTTATTGCCATTTGCAAGATCTGCAACGCATTGCATAACCAATTTTGCCGAAACAGGAAATCTAGATTTCCTGTCTTTAACAGTTGAATTGCCGCATCTATCTATCCAATCTACATAAAGATGATGAGCTGTAACAATAAAATTAAAAGTATCATAAATCCCCCAGCCGTCTTCCAACCTTTTAGATTCCCATTTCAGCTTCTCATAAAAGTCATTACATGTTTCTAAACCAAAGCGTGTGGGAGGCTTATTAATTGTATTCATCTTTACTTGCTTATAATGGTAGACAATTACTTTGAAACATCGGGACAAATGATTTGAAATAGATTTCTAGCACTTTCAGTTTTCTCATTTAATAAAATCAAATGATTCTCAGGATAAAGTGGTTCAAGAGCATCTTGCCACTATATGACTCGCTCCACCATGCGTTAAATCATGTAAAACCTTAGGTGCGCGTCTTTAGTTGCTTTAATCCACGCTCCACTTGTTTCTGGGTTATCTCCAACATTTCTAACTGCATGAGCTGTTCACTCTGCGGAGATACAACTGCTGCCCCGTTCTTTTGCTGCGCGTCCGGCTGACTTTGCGCGTTATCGGATGGAGATTTCGATGTATGCATACTGGTTCCTGATCTGATCTAGATAAAACTAATTTTTCCCTGAATCTACTGGCCGCTCATCGTGATTCTGATTCCAAGAGCACAATCAATTCAAATCGATAGAATGCGTTTAGTTATATCATTTTTTTTGAATTCTTTGTCACCATCCAAGTTTTAACGAATGAAAATTACATTCAGTTATTCGGTAATGACCCCACCGCCCAAACACACTTTGCTCTCATAAATGACGACAGATTGACCCGGTGTAACAGCCCATTGATCCTGTGCAAAATCCACCTGGCACTGATCCTGTGTAAAGCTTGCAATCGTACAGGGAGCATCTGCCTGACGATAACGGGTTTTGGCGGCATAGACCCAATTGCAATGCGGCCGTTCCCCGCTGATCCATGTCAAATCCGCCGCTTTCAACGAGGGACGAAGCAAATCAGGGTGGTTATGGCCTTGTACTGCAACCAATACATTTCTGTCCATATCCTTGGCCGATACAAACCACGGGGCATCGCCGCCATCACGCGTACCGCCGATTCCCAGCCCCTGTCGCTGCCCGATGGTGTAATACATCAAGCCGATGTGCTGGCCGATCACTTTTCCTTCCGGGGTTTGGATTTCTCCAGGTTCATGCGGCAGATAGCGATTGAGAAATTCCCGGAACGGGCGTTCCCCGATGAAACAAATGCCGGTACTGTCTTTCTTGGAGAAATTGGGCAGTTTGAGTTCTTTGGCTATCTTGCGCACCTCACGCTTATACAGATGCCCAATCGGGAATAACGTGCTGGCCAGTTGCGTTTGATTCAGACGATACAAAAAATAGCTCTGATCCTTGGTGCCGTCCTCGCCTTTTAATAACTGGAATAAGCCATCCACTTTGCGCACCTGGGCATAATGGCCCGTCGCAATATGATCGGCGCCCAGTTGATGGGCGTGATCCAGAAAAGCCTTGAACTTGATTTCAGCATTGCACAGCACGTCAGGATTCGGGGTTCTCCCCGCCTGATACTCGGCCAGAAAATGTGAAAAAACCCGATCCTTGTACTCGGTCGAGAAATTCACCACTTCGATGGGAATATCGATCACATCCGCGACGGATACCGCATCCAGAAAATCCTGGCGGGAAGAGCAATATTCATCAGTATCATCATCTTCCCAGTTTTTCATGAACAGCCCAACGACATCATAGCCCTGCTGCTTCAGCAAATAAGCCGCCACGGATGAGTCAACACCGCCTGACATGCCGATCACCACACGCCGTTTCATTGCCTCATGACTCATGATGAGCCAGCAGTTCCAATGGACAGCGTTTACCGGCCATATGATCCCGGATACATTGCATCACCAGCGGGCTGCGATGATGCCGGATCATCCGGTTAATTTCATCCAGACTGAACCAGTCTGCCCGTAGAATGCCAGTATCCAGCACACGTTCTGAATCATGATGCGTCACGTGACCGCCAAACGCAAAACGAAGATACGTCGTATCCACGCGATGCGAGTGCCATTGATAAATCCCCAGCAAATATTCGGGCACGAAGGTATATGCCGTTTCTTCCAGCGTTTCCCGTATGGCGCCCTGAATGATGGATTCTCCAGGATCCAAGTGCCCCGCCGGTTGATTTAAAAACAAACCCGCACCAGCCTCCGGCTCTTCCTCCACCAGCAAGTATTTTCCATCTTGTTCAACAATGGTTGCAACCGTTACATTGGGTTTCCAGATCATGGTTTCTTGTACGACAAATAATGATAAAGTCTATTAGCAAAGATATTTTACATCCCTGCCATTAGCTCAGGATCATTTTTATCAGTTAATTAGTTAGTTCTGACAATCAATGTGCCGGAGAAACACATTTCATTTCTTACGCATAAATAAAGAAATAATTGAACAGGAACTCTACGCTTCTTTACTGTTTTTCTCCGGCTTCTGCGCAAATGACTTACTGATTCTGACTAGCTCATTTAATCGCACCGCCACTCTTTGATTGAGACTTCCTTCAGGATATTCGCCGTTGACATCAGCTTCCCCGGCTGGCAAACCGGTCAGGAGATTGATCGCCTGATCAACATTGTCTACGGCATATATGTGAAACTGCCCAGCTTCTGCAGCGGCAATCACATTCTGACGCAGCATCAAATGCTTGATGTTAGCGGCAGGAATGATCACCCCCTGATCCCCGGTTAGTTCTCGTGCGGCGCAGATATCAAAGAATCCCTCAATTTTTTCGTTGACCGCGCCGATCGCCTGCGCTTGGCCGAGCTGATTGACGGACCCGGTCACCGCCAGGGATTGTTTGATGGGCACATCCGCCAGATTGGAAAGCAATG
>CAKKRO010000208.1 GCA_919902625.1 Nitrosomonadaceae bacterium | reverse complement strand
CCAGTTTCTACCGGCCGATTGATGACCGGATGGTTCAACTCAAAAGCGATTATGAGCTATGGGTTCCGCGCACGGAAGTCCGCAGCCGTTATGCGGACAGCCATCTGGGCCATGTTTTCAACGACGGCCCGTCACCTACCGGCATGCGCTATTGTATAAACTCCGCTGCATTAAAATTTATCAAAAAAGAGGATTTGCACGCGCTGGGCTATGGCGAGCTGGCAGCCTTGTTTGAAGATAGGACGGAAAAGTAGGAAGCTCATGGCCGACAAAGATTCCTCTCTGGAAGAATTATTGACCACCCGGCGGCTGCCTTCCTTTTTGCAGGCAGTCATTTGTTTTGCCGGCATGTTTCTGCTGATCTCGCTCGGCCTGTTTGTCTATGAAACCAGTATTCACGCGATTATTTTTCTGGCGCTGGTTTGGGTAAGTCTGCAAGCGCGATGGTTGGGGTATTCCTTTACCGGTATCCGGCGCATGATGGATGACGGCATCACCAAAGCGCTGCCGGCCATTTATATTTTTCTGTTGATCGGCATGGTCATTGCCAGCTTCATGCAAAGCGGCACCATTGCCAGTTTGCTGTATTACGGCATAGACCTGCTCAGTCCGGCCATATTTCTCGCGGCAGGATTGATTCTGTGCAGTTTTATGTCTGTTGCCACCGGTACCTCCTGGGGCACGGCCGGAACGGTGGGAATTGTGCTGATCGGTATTGGCGATGCGATCGGCATTCCGCTGCCGCTGGTGGTCGGCATGATCGTCTCCGGCGCCACCTTCGGCGACAAATTATCGCCCATTTCCGACACCACCAATCTGGCGGCCATGAGCGCCGGAACGAATCTGTACCGGCATATCGGTTCCATGCTCTATACCACTGTTCCAACCTTCATTATTGTGCTGGGTATTTTCATTGTCTGGGGGTTGCAATATGGCGGCAATGATCTGCCGAGAGCGCATATTGATGAGATCCGCGCCGCATTGGCGGGCGCTTACCAGTTAAATCTGTGGGTGACGTTGATGCCCTTGCTGCTGATGTTTGGCCTGAGCATTAAGCGCTATGCCCCGGAAGTCAGTATGTCGTGCAGTATTGCGCTGGCCATGCTGATTGCTGTCCTCTATCAGGGTAAGGATGGCGCCGATGTGAT
>CAKKRO010000207.1 GCA_919902625.1 Nitrosomonadaceae bacterium | reverse complement strand
TTCACCAGAAAATAAAGAGGCAAATAAATTATGAGTAAATCAGGAATTTCTTCACTGGCTTCATCATTGATTCTACAGAGCGGTATTGGAAGTGCCAATTTGTTTGGTGATAACAATGTTGATACTGTTTCATACTCTATTCCATATAGTCAGATTTCTTCCATCGCCCATAGCAAAGATGGATCTTGGGCGGTAAATTATAACTACACACCTACAAGCAGCAGTAGCACCTCGGGTAGTAAAGAAGGCGGCAGCAGCACTTCGGGCAGTAAAGAAGGCGGCAATAGCACCTCGGGCAGTAAGGAAGGCGACAGTACTTCCGGCAGCAAGGCCGGTAGTACTGCGGCAACAGACACTCTTCAAGGTATTGAACGCCTCAACTTCTCGGATGGAGTTTATGTGGCCCTTGATATCGCTACTCCCAATCAGGTCGCTGGTGCTGCACTTGCTCTTTTATACGCGGGATTCAATTCACTGCCGGATGCTGTAACCTTTGGCCACTGGATCGCTAAAGCAGATCAAATCAATGACAGCCTCACTTTCGATAGTTCGAAGGTTGAGAGCCTTGCTCAGGTTATGCTTACAGAATTTGCCCCTGGTGGCATAAGTAACTCAGACCTTGTAAATACTCTATATACCAACGTAGTAGGTCATACTCCTGGTTTTGCCGTACTTAATCAATTTACACAATCGATCAACAACGGCACTTATTCTCAAGCGGGATTATTTGCATTGGCTGCAGAAAGCAGCCTGAACACCGATCATTATGCAACTTTGGTCGGGAATGGACTGCAATACGTTCCTGAATCAGGAAAATTGGGCTAACAACCCGATAGCTCGGCAATTCATTTCTGTTCTTACCTGTCACCTTATTTGATCGCACTCACCTCCAAGTCCTGAAAAAGCTTGGAAAGTGAGTGTCCACGAATAAATTCTTAGCTAAATTCATACCTATTAATTAACTATCGGACATGCCCACACAGCAGCAAACTGACCTTACCGCTCTCATTCTTGCACAAGATTGGCAAGCAGTTAAGGATCACCTTGACTTAATGCATGCTGACCAATTCGATGCACAAAACTACTTTGTAAAGGGATTTCTCCTAGCCTTTGGGCCTGTATCCCAAAGAAACTTTGCCGATGCTATTTATTGTCTTGAGACAGCTCATCGTTATGCACCCGCCAATATCCAGTATTTGAATACGCTATCCGAAGCTTACCTTCAGGCAAAACGTCCTGCTATGGCATTGCGTGCCGCAACTCAGTCCACTCATTTAGTACCCGGCGATCTATTCTCAATCATTGCCTTGGGTCGTGCTGCTTGGTTTTGTGGTGAGAAAGAGCTTTCCTTGAGCGCTTTTAACGAAGCTTACCATTTGACCGCACCCAGCCAATCTTCCCTTAAGCAACATTTGCAAGCAATCACATTCAGTATGGCGCCTTTCTGGCGGGAACCGTGCCGTGGAAAAAGGGTTGCGCTAGTCAGGATGGAGCCAAAACATCGCGATTTTCTATTGTCTTGCCGATGTAATACCAAATTCCAGCATCATTACCACCTCTTCCAGGACAGCTCCACTGAAGCCATTGAACGTGAGTTACAATCAGCCAACAAATCACCTTTAGAGACTAAAAGAGTCAAATGGGTAGTCGAAAAATCCGGGAACCCTGTCGGGCTGGCAGAGTTAGTCGAACTGAATTTAAACAATTCGCGAGCTGAAATCCTGGTTGGCTTTCCTGAAGAACAACCTTTTGGTACCAGTCTTGAAGCTACACTGCTGGTTATGGAATTCGCGTTCTCAACAATTGGAATCCATAAGTTAATTAGTTATGTTTACGGGGATAATCCCAAGAGTCAACGCAACACATTACATTTAGGCATTCAGCAGGAAGGGTTACTAAAATCGCATGTTGTTGACCCCGCATCTGGAAAACGGCTGGACCTTTATATCAACGGCTGTCTGTCAACTGAATTTTTTCAGAACCAGACTCTCATGAAGCTTGCCAATAGATTGCTGGGACGAATTCCACTACCCAATACTGGCAAATTTAGTAAGAAACTAACAAATCAATGGGATATATCCAGTTTGATCATTGACTTACCGCAGGCTATTACCAGAAATGAATCAACAGAATAGCCAGCAGACAATCATTATCT
>CAKKRO010000206.1 GCA_919902625.1 Nitrosomonadaceae bacterium | reverse complement strand
GCGGATTTGAGGTGTTGGGTTAAAATTCGACATATTCTGGTCTGAATTGCGCCATTTTTTGCATTATTCCTCTTATTTTTCGTTCTCAGGACGCAATCTGGCTGTCAGTGTCATATAGCCACCGGCGAGCCAGCAGCAAATTGGCAAGCCCAAACAGCGAAAACATCTGAGCGGTGTTTTTGGCTATTCCCTTGTAGCGGGTCTTGCGGTGCATGAATAGATTCTTTACGACATGAAAGGGGTGCTCAACCTTGGCGCGAATGCTGGCCTTTGCATGTTCAAGCTTCTCCATCAGTTCACCCGCTGCCGTTTTGGGCAATGCTTTACGCTTGGAAGAACGCATCGCAATATGCCAGGTCACGGGCAGTTCAAGATTTTCACCCCGTTTCTCAACACCCTGATAACCCGCATCACCAAACACATCCGTTTCATCGCCATGCAGCAGCGCTTGTGCTTGAGTGACGTCGTGAACATTGGCAGCCGTTCCGATCAAGGTGTGAACAAGCCCTGATTGCGCATCGACACCAATATGCACCTTCATGCCAAAATGCCACTGATTGCCTTTCTTGGTTTGATGCATTTCGGTATCGCGTTTTCTTTCCTTGTTCTTGGTCGAAGGAGGCGCAGCAATCAGCGTGGCGTCAACAATCGTGCCCTCGCGAAGAAATAACCCGCGATCAGCCAGATGGGCGTTGATCGCATTGAAGATGGATTCGGTCAGTTGGTGTTCTTCCAGCAGGTGGCGAAATTTGAGCAGTGTGGTCGCATCCGGTACGGCTTCACGATTCAAATCAATGCCAACAAAGCGGCGGATTGCCTGACTGTCGTATACGGCATCTTCGGTGCCTTCATCCGACAGACCAAAGCACTGTTGTGCAACATACATGCGCAGTATCCGTTCCAGACCGACAGGCGGGCGACCAGGCCTGCCGCTAGCCGGGTAGTGCGGGGCGATGACATTCGTCAGGGATGACCAGGGAGTGGCCGCTTCAATTTCAGCCAGAAAACGATCCCGCCGCGTCTGTTTCTTCTTTGCCTCATATTCCAGTTCAGAAAAGCTTGATTGCATCTGTTTATCCCCTATTATCAACATGATGTAGTTTATCAGATTTCAGCAATTCGAATCAGGGGGCGAATAAATCAGTGTTTCC
>CAKKRO010000205.1 GCA_919902625.1 Nitrosomonadaceae bacterium | reverse complement strand
GGCAAGTTAAAACGATGAGCAATCAATGCGGCGGCGAATGCTACGCGAGGCTTTAATATTGGATCTGGGTGCACCTGTTTAAGTGTATCCAGAGAATCCACATTACCAACACGGCCCAGGATTTTTACCGCTGCCGCCGCTATGCCAACATCGGAATCCAGCGCATAGCGCTGAATGACGTCCAGCGGACGATCCTTGAGTCTTCCCAGTGAACTGATGGCCACTTTCCGCAACCGGACGGGCGCATTTTTATCCTCTGCAATTGTAACCAGGTTTGAACGCGCACTAGCATCCAGTAGCGGAAGGCTTGCGATAACCCTCATGCGCGGTAATTCTGTTGATTTTCCAAGCGCCACTGCATGTAACTTGCTGAGCGTGCCGGCGGTTAGCGCGCCCGAGAATGCCTTGATATCGACTGACATTTGCCTTACTCCTTATTTTAAGCCTTGACGAAACAATGATCCCGCATGTTGCTGCCCTGGCTGCTGGTTAACGAGCCGCCATTGGGTACTGTCGGATTCATCAGATTTGTGCTGTCATTGACATGGGATAAGCCCAGATAATGTCCCGCTTCGTGCGCCAACACAAAACCTGTCGTGTTTGCGGAACCTTCGATGGCTACTACGCTTCCATCCATGCCTTTAGCATCCTTGTTGCAAGAGCCGTCTACTGCTGACAGGCCAATGGTCGATCCTGAATAGGTTAATACCAGAAAGATATCGAGTGCATCATTGGGAACTGTCCAATCGTCAGTAAGATCAGATGCTTCGTCATCACTGCCGATATCATCGTAACCGTTGGCTTCGGCATTTGAAATCTGCCAATGTAAAACACGCCCCACAGCGAGAGAAACTTGTGCATACATATTGCGCGTATTTTGTACAGCCGCATCGATTTCTTGAAAATCAGCAAATGTGAACTGTTCAGCGCCCACACGAATCATGTTCATATCGACCCGGCGGAAAGACGTAACACGGTCAGTCTGTGCCATTACTGACAAACCGCTGGGCTCTGTCAGGCATCCGAAGAAATCATGCACGACGGAAAAATTTCCACTCAACCCGATCTTTGCAGCTGCGTTTCTTAGTGATAGTGCCATGATGATTCCTCCCTTTATGGTACTTTTGCTTCCAAAGTTGCCACCCGGCTCTCGAGCTTATTGATCTTATCCAGCAGAGTGGCGATGACGGAACCAACATCGACAGCGCCGACGGTCAGTTTGGAAGGTATCTTGACTGCGCCATTAATCGTTACACCACCGGGATAATCCGATGCCCAATTAATCGTCAAACCATCGTTGAAGTCATGAACCAGCGCTCGCCGGTAGGTAGTATTTGTTTTGCGTCGGCCAGGCGAATCCAGCATCAGGTCGGTGCCGATAAATTTAGTCACGCGGCTATTTACGTTTAACCAGTCATTATTTTTATCACCATTGATCTGTTTGGTGCTGTTGATTGTTACACCAGCCGGGTAATCATTGGCCCAGTTGACAGTAAGCCCATCATCAAAGTCGTGAACCAATGCACGCCGATTCCCGCCGCTTGCTTTGCGCCGGCCCGGCGCATCCAACATCAGATCCGTCGTTTGTGACTTGAGGAACGTACCTTCAACTATAACGGTATTGCCATCGAATTTAATGTCGCTCATATCAGT
>CAKKRO010000204.1 GCA_919902625.1 Nitrosomonadaceae bacterium | reverse complement strand
TTGTGGCCTGTTGCATGTGATACAGATAAGCAGCAAGCCTGTTTTCCCTCATATGGGTTTGGCTTCGGTAAGCACCTGGTTGCGAAATTTTGCCGGTAAGTCGCTTGGTGTTAATAGGTCAACGTGAACGCCTAGCAATTCTTCCAACTCAGCTTGTAAGCCGCCAAGGTCGAACAATGTTGTGCCGGGAAGTACATCCACCAACAAATCGAGGTCACTGCCATCTTTATCGGTGCCGTGGAGTACCGATCCAAAGACACGCGGATTCACTGCCTGAAAACGGTTTGCCGCTTTGAGAACGGCGCTTCGCTTGAGATTAAGGGCGATTGACGGTTTCACGAATAATTTTAATGTATAAATATTAATGGGTTGAGAATAACAGGCTCTGTTACAAAAATCAAAAGGCCGATTTACTTTAATCAACAAGGTCAGAGTTGTTGATATTCTTCGCAAATTCTGGAGGCACATGACCTTATTTAATGCCGGAATTGGATGTCTCTTACAATTGACATTTAGAAACAATCGATGTTGATCAGAATAATTTCTTTTTCAGTGATTATGATTCCAAGGGTGATGCGATAGCTGAGATGAATTGATACCAGATGTGGCGCTGATAATTTGCCTTTCAGCGGATAAGTCTATTCAAACAGCTTGATCACCGCCAGCGCTGCGCCGGGTCCTGGCGGTAAAACAGCGCCAGTTGTTCATAAACGGATGGAAAGCACTGTTGGGTGATGAGCGGGAGTTCAAAAAACGCTTCGCTCAGTACCGCGAAAAACTCCGCCGGACTTTCCGCCGCATACGGATCAATGATGGTTTCTTGTTCCCTGTTGACTTGATGGCAGAATTTGGTATAGGCCCGGCTGAATACCTCATGCCAGGTATAGGCGCTCATATTGACATGCAGTTCCGGGCAGCCGTTGGGGCCTTCATAAAGCATGTCGATTTTATGGGCAAATTCATGGATGACCACGTTATGGCCGGGGTGCGATGCCGTACCGGCCGCATCCTGCCAGGAAAGAATCACTGGCCCGGCAGACCATGCTTCGCCTGACGCCGCGCGATGCACATGGTGCACAATGCCAAATTCATCCGCGTAATCGTAATCCAGGATAAATTCGCCGGGATACACGATAATCTGGCTCCAGTTCTGATAGTAGTCCAGGTCAAGATTGAGAATCAAAATGCAAGCCTGAAGCGCAATCGTCGCACGCATTTCGTCGCTGATTTCCAATTCGTGTGCACCGTAAATTTGCTTGTCATGCAGAAACAGTGTGGCGCAATCACGCAAACGTAAGAGTTCCTCGGGATTAAGCCCCTGCAGACAGCGCATGTTAATCAGCGTCTGCCAGATGGCATCGGGAATGCCTTCGTGCTGAAGAATGCGGGTTTTATGCCAGTTTTTTAAGCTCCATGACATGGTTGCAATTCCCTGAAAACTATCTGGACCGGATGGCGGGTGGATGACTATATGATAACCTGCCATAGGCAATCCAGGCCATGGCTTGGATCAATGGTTATTTTATGTGCCTGTTGGGAGCAATTTTTATTGGTTGATGGTTGGCAATATGACAG
>CAKKRO010000203.1:18645-38477 GCA_919902625.1 Nitrosomonadaceae bacterium | reverse complement strand
CTTTCTGTTTCTCGGTACCGTAATGCAACAGCAGCTCAGCCGGCCCAAGTGAATTAGGCACCATCACCGTTACTGCTGCCGTGCCGCTACGGGAACCAATCTTCATCACGACCTCAGAATGGGCCAGTGCTGAAAAACCGTAACCTCCATATTGTTTGGGTATGATTAAACCAAAAAAGCCTTTTTCCTTGATAAATTGCCACGCTTCCGGTGACAAATCTTTCAACTCATGCGTAATCTTCCACTCATCCAACATGGCGCATAACTGCTCAACGGGACCATTGAGAAAAGCTTCCTCTTCTGCCGTTAATTGAGGTTTGGGATAGGCCAGTAATTTATTCCAATCAGGCTTACCGCTGAATAAATCACCTTCCCACCAAACTGTGCCCGCATCCAATGCTTCTTGCTCCGTTTGTGATATTTGCGGAAGCATCTTACGAAAAATTTTCAGTATTTGATTGGTAATCAGAGTGCGGCGTATTGCAGGAACCATCAGAATTAAACCGGCAACTGCAATTACCAGCAAGATGATATAGAACAGAAACAGGAGCATAATAATTTTCCCCTTAATGAGTTAAGCCCAATCAAGTTACGCACATTACATGCCAATTGTGCAAGACATGAATCAGACGTGTAAAATTCAGCATCTGCTTAAAAAGCTTATGACCCCAAATTTACAGGATAATCTTTCAAACCCCTACATTAACTCTGAAATTTTATAGACATAATGTTGTGTAATTCATACACTCATATCATTAAAATGATCTAATTTATTCAATTCAGGAAAAAATCCATGTCCAATGACACGCTGATCCTTGCTCAAACGCTTATTGCCCGCCGCTCGCTGACACCTGACGATGCGGGCTGCCAGGAAATCCTAATCAATCGCCTGGAAAAACTCGGTTTCCACATTGAGCAAATGCGTTTTGGCGAAGTCGATAATCTTTGGGCGCGCCGTGGCAATGCGGCTCCGGTGCTCTGCTTCGCGGGACATACCGACGTGGTGCCCACCGGCCCGCTGGAACAATGGGACAGCGACCCGTTTACCCCCGCTATCCAGGATGGCCGGTTATATGGCCGTGGCGCAGCCGACATGAAGTCCTCGCTGGCCGCCTTTATCACCGCCATTGAAGCATTCCTGGCGCAACATGCCCATCATCAAGGATCGATTGCACTGTTGATCACTTCCGACGAAGAGGGAATTGCAGTCGACGGCACGGTCAAAGTAGTCGAGACGCTCGAATCGCGCGGCGAATTACTGGATTATTGCATTGTGGGCGAACCCACTTGCACTGAAAAGCTGGGAGACACTATCAAGAACGGCCGGCGCGGTTCTCTATCCGGGAATTTAACTATCAAAGGCATACAAGGCCATATCGCCTATCCACATTTGGCAAAAAATCCCATTCATCTGGCGGCACCGGCCATTGCCGAACTGGCGCAAACCGAATGGGATCAGGGCAATGAATATTTCCCGCCAACAACCTGGCATATTTCGAATATTCATGGCGGCACGGGCGCCACCAATGTCATTCCCGGCACGCTGAATTTATTATTCAACTTCCGTTTCTCCACCGCCAGCACGGTCGAATCGCTCCAAGCCCGCGTGCACGAAATCCTCGACCGGCACGGTTTTGACTATGAATTAGCGTGGGAGCTCTCGGGAAAACCGTTTCTCACGCCCAAAGGTGAATTGGCTAACGCCATGTGTGACGCCATTACCCAAGTCACAACCATCGAACCGCAGCTTTCCACGACTGGCGGCACTTCCGATGGCCGGTTTATCGCGGACATCTGCCCGCAGGTAATTGAATTCGGCCCGCTCAATGCGACGATTCATAAACTGAATGAGTATGTTGCAGTCGACGACATCGAACAACTCTCAAAAATTTACCAATTAACCCTGGAAAATTTATTGTCCGTAAAAAATGAAACAGCCCTCGCAAATTCAGATAGTTTCATGGGTAAATTGAAGAAATATTTTTCTTTTGAATGAGATAATAATTAGCATCATTGAAATGTCCGCTTTCGGCCAGCAGTTACTCTCATTCGCCAATGTCAGGCTACATGGTGACTGCAGAACCGAACTATTGAGAGCCCCGTTCGGGCAACTAACCTAACCCGTTTATTTGAAAAGATTCGTTTTATGATGCATTCAAGCGGTTTACCACAAACAGGGGACTCTCAGGAAATTGGCAGTGATGCCACCACTTGCTTGTGGGCGACAAAGCCCCGCAGTTGGATTCCCAAAGATTTGGGCGGGACTGACGATTACGGGCTGGATTTCCAAATTCAAGTCAGTATCAATCAGAGTATCCAAGACATATTTCGAATCCAATTGAAAGGTACGAGGTCTCCGAATCTCAATAGTGACGGATCGTATTTTTCGATTGGCCTCTCGGCTAGCACTCTTCGCTATTACGATAAAATCGTCGAACCGATATTGCTCGTTTATTGCGACCTTAGCGTCGACTTGGACGACCCTGTCAAATGCCCGATGTATTACGTCTGGGTGCGCCCTGAATTGCGAAGAGTCGAAATCCAGAAAATTCCATTGGACCAAGGGAGTGTCACACTACGCGTTCCCGTTACCAACCGCCTGACAAAGACAACCGACCTGCTTAATGAGATCAGGCAAGCCAATGCGTTGGCAAACATGGGCCATGCGCTGGATGTCAAGGTCGAAACCGACAGGCCTGGGATGGACATGGGCGATCGTGTGGATATGTTGCGCGATGTCCAGAGTGGTCTCGTCACTCGAAGCTTTGATTTTTTAGATGCGCTAGCCGAGTCCCCGACCGAGCACTGGGTCGAACCCAAGCGTGGCACGCTCGCTTGGCATTTGCGTGAAGCCAGCCGGCATCTCCGGACGGGGAAAACCGAAAGGTGCAAGATCGAATTGACGCAGGCTGAGAAGCTTCTCGATGGAGCTACGGATGGAGCTACGTCGGTCGAGAAAGCGGAGTTTTACCACCTCAACGGACGCGTCAAATCCATTGATGGCGATAGCCAAGGCAGTCGCGACGCCCATTGGGAAGCCGCTGCAATTGAAGATCAGCCCAAATACTGGACCGCATGGGCCGAAAGCGAGCTGCGGCTCCGATATCGTCTCGACGGCAGCAACGACTTCATTGATGTCGTCGCTAAATTGCCAGGCAACCATCCCAGCATTCTTGGGATCAAGGCAAGGCTCCTGGCAGTCGAAAACAAATACGAAGAATCTATCGCTCTTCTGAACACGTTTTCAGGCGTAGAGAGCCTGGCGGCCAGGGCCATCGTCGAGACCATGAACTCGAAGTCGGTCGAGGCGCTCCAGGCATGTATGGAGGGGCTGGCGATTGAAGACGTCAGCGACTCGTCTCGCCTGCTCTTCTCCCTGTTGAAGGCCCGAGCTCGCTTTGCCTTGGCCATGGGCAAAAGCGGAGCCCCGATGCTTGGCGAAATCCTCCCGCCAGCAGGCCTTCCTGGCATGGACATCGATCTGCTTTACCAAGCGTGGCAGGACATCCAAGAGGCTGTGGAGTTGTTTCAAGATGGCGGGTGGACAAACAACGTCGAATTCATTGCCGACATCTGGGCCGCAACCGCCTCAATGCTTGGAAAACAAGGCGAGGTCCTGCCCTTGATCGTCGATGCCGCAAGGGTCCGCCCCCATTTCGAAGGATTGCAAACGTCGGCTGAAACGGTCGCTGCCCAATGCGGCGAATTCGAGACCGCGCTGGAAATCAACACGCGCACTGCCGACAGCGACACCAAATGGCTTCGTCGAACCGCCTATTTGCACGAACTCAATCGCCACAGGGATTGCGTCGAGTTGTTCGAAAAGCATGTAGCCCATTTGGACAAGCATCACCAGCTATTTGGCACCGTCCTGCCCATGGCGATCCTGTCGGCAAAAAAGATCGTCAAGACCGACTTGGCAAGGCTTTGGTCCGCAATATTTGACTCTGATCCCAAGCTTGCCCCTTACAAAGCTGTATCGGAATATCTGTCCGCGATCGACGCGAACAACCTTGCAAAATCCGAGGCCCTCCGCGAACTCGAAGCTCAATACCGAGTGCTCGGAAAAACCAAGCCCATTGCGCTCCTACTGTTCATGGAGCTCGACCCAACCGATGCCGCACAGGCTGCAACGTGCATTGATGTGGCCAACGATCTACGAACGTCCACCATCTTGCCTGGCGGAGCGGCGGTTCACCTCGGCATGGCGCTCGTCACGACCAAGCGATGGAATGAATTGTTTGATCTTTGCCGGGAATCCGGCAATCAATTCGAGGGGATTACCCGACTCACCGCCTTTGAAGGCTTGGCATTGGATCGCCTAGGGCGGACTGACGACGCGCGCCGATTGTTGGAACGAATTATCAATGAAGGAAAATCCGACAGCATCGCACTCAACACCTACGTTAATATCATGGTTCGCGGTGGCTTCATTGAAAATGCGATCCATGCTACAGAGCGAATTTTTGAATTAGCATCTAATGATGCTCAGAAAAGGGAATGCGTTCGACTGCTGTTCAATTTGGAGCAGACCGCAAACCCCACAAGCCCCCGCCTACTTGAACTCGCGACGCGCATGGGCGACCTAGCCGATCCTTCCATCGAAGAGCAGGAAGGTGTTTATTTGATGATGATATTTATGGGAACATCGTCGGGAAATGTGGCTACTCCAGAGCAAATCCAAGTGTTCCACTCTCGTTCGGCTGCGTTCTTCCAGAATTTTCCTCATTCCAAAATGCTTAGGAAGGTGGAAGTCTCAAATGAGGCTACGACAGATCAACTGCTGGAATCGCTTGGCGGTTTGGTCGGCATGAACGACAAAAGAATGGCATCCTATACCAAGCTCGAAAATCAGCTTCAAGCCGGGACCATTACAATTCCTTATGCTTTGCGACCCAGGCATTTCCTCAGAAATGTCCATGACCTTTTTCATCTCTGGGAAATCACCAAACGATCCGGAGCTGACGATCGAAAGCATCATCTTCAAATGATGGCCTCAGGGTGGATGCCAATGTCCGCTGAGCAAAGTCGCGCTCTCAATCCGCTGTTTGATTTAACCTCGTTGCTCGTGGTCTCCGACCTTGGTCTTTTAGATCATCTCTTTACCTTCTTCCATAAGATTGCAATATCGAAAGGCACCCTAATCGAACTTTCAAAGCTTATCCAACCATTTTCTGGAAGCCCATGGATTTCAAAATGTAAGAAACTGCAAGACCAACTCAAAGCAAATTACGACAAAATATTGCAACCAAACAGCGAGCCAGGTGAAGATGACGACCAACTTTTTTTTCCATCCGGCGAAGAGATCAAACGTCTCTGCGCGACCGAGAAATTCACGCTTTATTCCGACGATTTGATTTTTCGACTCTATTGCGGCGGAGATAATACCAACGTGCAAAGCATCTGCACTGGTGATCTATTGAGTGGATTGGAAGAGATCGGAGCTTTGACGACGGCAGAGGTGGCGGAGAAATTAGCTACGCTCTGCGCTTGGCATGTTGGCTTAGTGATCGATTTCAAATACCAGTTGGCCATCGTTCCGGAAGCTCTGAGAACAATCAGGTCCGTCGCAAAGGGCATAGATCTTTTGCAGAACACCCCCTCCTTCATGTCAATGGCGACTGCCATGTGGGACTTTCGATCAGAATTCATTTCTGGCATCTCGCATGTCGGAAGCGTTCTGAAAGTCATGATCGAGGACGCCGACCTTCCCACCACAGCCATCGCCTCATTTCTGGGTGTTTGGTATGTGAAGGCCAAACTTCGATCCGATGCCCCTCATCCACCCATGCACATCTTGACCAAGATCGTTCAGCTCGCGGCTGCTCACAATCCACAAATGAGCAAGAACTCAGCTCAACGCCTATGGTCCGTATTTTTATTATTGGTGGAGTTCGAACACGGTGATCGCATGGATGAGCAGAAAGAACGCGAGGCAATTCAACTCATGGCCCAACAGTGCGCGAATTTGGATGTGGAGATCAAAAATGACCAGGGTTCTGCATTCTCAGAGCGCCTAGCCATCGGTTTGACCGCTGGAACAGCCAACGCCGATCTTTTTGCTAAGATCAACTTCATGACGAAAGTCCAGATCGACCTAAAAGGCTAAGCAAACAGAGATGTATCGCATCTTCGAAATCAATCGTCAAAGGCACGTAACTTTGCAGGGAAACTGGACTCGATTGTTTTTATCTCATCCAGCATGGTTCGATGATTCAGATAATCGATTGCAATCGGAAATACAATATTATTATGTACCAGCTGCAAAGACGGATAGGAATAAACATCCATGCTTCTTGCCCGTTGCATTTGATGCTGCAGTTCACTTTCTATTGCCGGGCTTCCCAGATCCTCGATAAAAACTGCTTTGTTCAATCCGATCTCGCGGGCGCATGCTTGCAAGGTTTCCGGCAGTGATGGATTCTTCGCCTGTTGATAATAAGCGGTCTGTATGGCGCGTATCATTTCCGGTTCAGCTTCCGCGCGTTGCTTTTTGGCCGCCAGAACAGCCCGGCAAGCCGGATAAGTCGCACGAATCGGCGTATTGCGTGACCAGAAGTTCCAATTGAAGTGAACTCCGGGGACGGTTTGCTCGATGCGCTGCCATGCCTGCTGCACCATTTTTTGCGTCGCGGGCGGCATGGGTTCCGTGGTATCCGGCGCCAGTCCGCCAACGAGATAAACAATCTCAATATCTCGTGGTAATGCCTGTTGCAATGCCGTCCAGCTTTGGCTAAATGCATAACACCAGCTGCACATGGGATCATGGATATAAAAGAGGCGGGAGATTGGTTTCAAGAAAGAGTGCGTACCTGAATACTCAAAATATTGATCGCTAAACGCGCTTAATAATGACTATTCAGCCTGTTTATTGATATAGGTTTCCCGCTGTGCGTAAGGAACCGGCAGGGCATCAGCCAGCTTGCTGTCCAGATTTTTAATATAATTAGCCATGTAATGTTCGCTGACGCTTTCCTCACCGATATTTTCCCAGAAGCTCCAGACCGATTTTCTTTCCGCATCATGCTGTTCAAGATACGCATAATAAGGCCCCTCAAGCAGAATGATTTCATCCCCCAGATGTTCATACAGCCCGTGCAGCGAATCCAGTAAAGTAACCGGCGGTAACAGCGGAACCACATCGTTTTCATCGACAACCCGGGTCAATGGAAGAAATTCGTAGCGATTAACCCCCTCTTTATTAGTCAATTTGGGCTGGCCAAAATTAATGGATCTTGCAATATCAAAACCATCCGCATGTAAGTAAATCATCAGCAAAGTCGAAATGGCCGCTCCCAAGGAATGTCCTGTGAGTTTGACTCTCAATTCTTTTCTGAGGAATGGCAGAATATCAAGATAAACTTTATAAGTATCTGCATCAAACCCGCTGTGTACATAAATATGCAACTGCTTATTTTTTGAAGGGATGTATTCAGCATCCTGCTTGAAATTTTGCAGATTATCGGTACCCCGGATGCTGATAATCTGTTCACCCGCTTTGGGATCAAACTCCAGAAAATACTGCACATCAGTACCAGGAACTATACTGACCCGGATCGTATCAGGAAAGACTGCCTTAATTTGCGCTTCCTGGTCATAAGCTGCTTTAGCGCGCAAGGCAAACCACCTGATCACTTCAAAATTAATCGCTTCAGAAATATAACGCATCATTCTTGTTCGTTGATAAGTAATGTCAGTCGATATTCCAATTAGAACATTACCAAAGCAGATGTCTGAGCAAATAGAGTTGTAATAACCGCGCTCACTCTATATAACTTGTGCAGCCGCTTTAGCCCCCATCACATCCGCCTCATGCTCCAGCCCCTTATCATCGTTGATCGGAACCCCATCTTTCATCTGCATCGTAGGCCGCACCCTGCCCTGTGCTTGCTGCACCACATGCCAAGCTTCGTGCGGCACATGCTGTTCCTGTCCCGGTGCAACGTGGATGTCGGTTCCCTGCGCATAAGCCAAGGCATTGAGTTGCGCAGGTTGGGATGAGTTGTAATGGACTCGGACAGAATCCATGGATATCCCTGAGAGATGCTCAATGCCGGACTTGAGGTTATCCGGCAGCCCGGTATTATTGGGCTTGGCAACAGACTGCTGCTCCAGTTGCGCCGGAGACTCCGCAACAAATTTTCCTTGCAGCGGTTCTTCCTCTTCAACACGTTGCAGCGGAGTAAATTTACCTTGCAGTGGCTCTTCTTCCTCGACGCGCTGGATAGATTCGCCGGAAATACCGGATAACATTTTGCGCTGCGCCAGCATGCGTGGGCTATTATGGATTTGTTGACTGATTACCCGTTGGGCAATGGCTTGCGGGGAACTCGCTATGGCAGCCATTAATTGGCGCTGCATCGCAGTGGATTCACGATTATCCGCAAAGGCCTGACTGACGGGCGATGTTCTGCCTGCAGGGTCATGCGAATAACGCGTTTGTTGCCGCACTGATTCAATCGGTAATGATCGCTTCATACTAACCTCTCCTGTATTTTAGCTGCAACAACCACCTTGCTATTCATTCCAACAGTTACCACAAATAAACCCCGCCATTATGTCCATGCTTGGCATGCACCGTCATATCAACCAACACCATTTGATATTGTGTAGGTAAATGGTGCCATGTCCATTTACCTTTCCTTAAATTGGTTGTCGCTGAAGCTTTCTTACCAAACTGTTTTGCATATAAATAATCCCCAAGAGCAAAGTGCTGTGGGCGGTTTTTTTTGTCGATCGTTTTACCCGCAGTGCTCAAATTAACCAATGAGCCGCCGTAAACCGGATTACTCCAGGTACCCTTTTGGGTTGGACTGGTGAAGTCGATACTACCCTTGGCATCAGTTGTGTAAGCAACTTTCTTAAAGTCGCCGAAGTTATGAGTGCTATAGTCCTTGGGGCCGGAAACTGTATTGCCTTTGCGCGCCATTTGCACGATACCTAAGTTGGTTTTCAAGTAATCATCAATGGCTGTCGGATTGTCATATTCATTTAGATCACCATGGTCGACCACATTTATCCCAACTTCATCAGAATCATCAAAAACATCCTTCTTTTTCCCCGAATAACCGCTAAACACATCAGTGTCCAGATTGTATTTGCTTTTTTCAACGATACGATTCAGGATTTCCTTGATTACATCATCACCATAGCCTTTTGACTTAAGAAAATTTCCAACGCTGTAATATTCTTCCTCGGAACCGATCTTCGTATCATTAACAATTTTCCACATGGAGCGCGTCAGTACGGTAAATTGCATGACCTTTGCATTTGATGCGGCGCTTGAGCGCGTAGAAAGCGCCTTCAGTTGCATGGTTTGTTGGCTGGTATTCATCGATATGTCGGAACGAGATTTAATACCGGATTTAAGGTTATCCGGCAAGCCGGTGTTATTGGATTTGGTAAAGGATTGTTGTTTCAGTTGCGCTGGAGATTTCGTAGCAAACTTTCCTTGCAACGATTCTTCCTCAACGCGTTGCACGGACTCACCGGAAATACCGGATAATATTTTGCGCTGTGCCAGTACTCGTGGACTACTATGTATTCGTTGACTGATCAACCTCTGCATGATGGCTTGCGGAGAATTTGCCATAGCAACCATTAATTGCCGCTGGATTGCCGTCGATTCACGATTATCTGCAAAGGCTTGTCTGACAGGTGATGTTCTGCCTACTGGGTCGCACGAATAACGCGTTTGATGTTGCTCTGACTCGATCGACGATGATTGTTTCATACTAACCCTCGCTCCGTTATATTTTGGCCACAATAACTATTTGGTTTATTGATTTTGTCAAATAAAGTTTGACCTAAAACCGGAATCAGCTTATTGCTTAATCAAGTGTAGAATAACTGATTATCGTTTGGGATAAATTGTTTCTGGTGGATGTCCAGCAAATACGACAGCGATTCCTTTTGCATTTCCTAGCCATTTCCCAGGTTTCCAGTTATCCCGATGCCTTATCGTTTCTCCATTGGGTTTATATGAAAAGGTACTATCATAGGCTGCTTCGATGGTTTCAGTAACTTTGTCTTCATTCCAGCCCGCAGGAAACATGTCGCTATATTTGTAAGCATCATTGCGAGGACTCCAGTTCTCACCAAACTTTGCTTTTACTTTAGCCCCGTAAGGTTGTGAATCTTTAACATACCCCACAGTTTCTTCAGAATACCGCAATTTACCATTACCTGGTTTCTTCCTAGCTGCAGAATGCAATCCAGACAGATTATTTCCTTTCTCCTCTCCATCAAATATATGAGTCTCAATATCACCGGGCATCTCCCATTCCTGCTTTACAGATTTTCTTTGTACAATAGCATTCGACATAAGATGATGCTGTTTTCTCAACGCAACCATACCAAGACTATTATGAAACAATTCCACCATGCTACGTTGAGCAATCATCTGGGGACTAGAGCGGATGGTATCCATTAACTTTCGTTGTGTAATTATTTCCGGGCGATTATCCGCAAAGTTTTTCATATTATTCACACGAAACAGATTGCCTGCAGCAACATGAAATTGTCGTGTTTGTGTTTGCTCTGAATCGTTCGGTAATGATCGCTTCATACTAGCCTCCATTATGTTTTGGCAATGCTGACTAATTGTTAGGTTTGACAAATAAATACACTAAAATCTTCGCGTTGCTAGCAAGGTACTAATAGACCATACAGAGAACTCAGGAGATAGAGTGCAATTAATACCATTATCAATATCAAGATGCATTATTGCAAGATTGACCCTTTGCACACGTACTTTGTGCTATGGTCCCACTTTTTGCACCCCCATCTCCCTTTAGGATCGGATGCTACTGCATCTGCGTCAGAATCCAAGCCACTTCAACGCCCAATTCACAGGTGGAATTTTCTTGGCGACCTTTATCGGTAGTAATGCCGTCCCCACTGCTACATCAAAAGGTATTTTTACGGCATTTATACCAATCTCGGCGGTAGTTGACAGGAAGTTTTCCAAACGAGTGGGTATTGCTGCAGTTCCTGCACCTGGCGCAACAACGGGAGCAGCAGGTCCGGCAATATTTATCAAATCTCCTCCATTAATTAAGACACCTCCTCCTGCGGGCGGCGGTACTAAATTATTTGTGAACCATGCCCGGGCTACAGGATCCCTTAAATTTTGCCCCCATGTTACCGGTTGCCCCCTGAAATAAGCCTGATAACTCTCGGCAAACCATTCTCCCGGGTTTTGGAACTGGTAGTTCGAATTACGAACGGCATATTTTGCATGAATGTAACTCACCCAGTTATTATGCTGAGTATCACGATGGTAAGCCCTGCCCCCGACATTTGTGGCGCCTCCATTTTCCCATGGCCTGCTCAATCCAATCCGAATAACGTTTTCAGCAAAATCGACCAACCTGGTTCCACCTGGGTTGGTACCTTCGAATGTAGCAATTGCTGCTGCTCTATAGCCTGGACTAAGTTCCTGTTTTCTTCTGTTTTGAACCGCATTTAACATACTGGTGTATCCGGCCCCCGTATGTGGATTAAACGCCAGATTGAGATTGGCTAAAGCCCCACCATTGATCCCCACAGCATTGAGAATTTCCAGAACCATATTGGCTTCATTCATGCCATTTACGACGTCCCACCCCCCGCAAGCAGGGTCCTGATAATGATTATTCGCATACCACCCAATAGCATCATCTACTGAATGGCCGGTTTCATGGCGAATAATCCATTGAACAAAACTTTCAGTAGATAATCCCTGGCGAATTTTATCCCCTGTAGTTCCTGAAGAAGTGACATTGTGAGTCATAAACCGGATTGGTGCACCCAAAGCCTCTTTGAAAAAATCCATGCCGGAAATATTTCCTCCCTGGTACTCATTCCAGTGATCAGACATATTTTGAACTTCCGAAATTAATGTGGTTGCCATATCTCCAAATGGCCATCTGTCCACTTGCAAGTAGAACCAGGAATTAACATCTCCCGGAACGACGAGGTTTAAAGAATGGTTATTCGGATCATAAAATGAGGCCATTCCGGCCCCATTCGCTCCCATTGATTCCCGGAGGACAACGCGCGCAAGAGAAGCATTACCTTTAATATGTGCAGTCGGCAAATTGTCGAATACCGTTTGAATGAGACCTAGCATCCGTTGATCCAGATGCCTTTCTCCTGCAACTGTTTGCAATGCATTGTTCGGATCCTGATCTGCACCAATCAGAGTATTGTGCGTACCAGGCGTTAACGGATTGTTAAGATGTGCTTCCAGCCCTTGTTCATTGCCATGCGCGACCGCATCCCAGGGTACTTTTTGGACCGTAGATGAGACTTGGCTAATGTGTGGCTTGTCAGCAAGCTGGATTGGATAATTCAAACTCAACTTTCCTGAAACATCACCTTTCTTTGCTCGCGCGCCCATCACATCTGCCTCATGCTCCAGTCCCTTATCATCATTGACCGGAGCGCCATCCTTCATTTGTATCGTTGGCTGCACCCTTCTTTGTGCCTGCTGCACCACATGCCAGGTCTCATGCGGCAAATGCTGTTCCTGTCCCGGTGCAACGTGAATATCGGTAGCTTGCGCATAGGCCAATGCGTTGAGTTGCGCAGGTTGGGATGAGTTGTAGTGAACTCGGACAGAATCCATGGATATCCCTGAGAGATGCTCAATGCCGGACTTGAGGTTATCCGGCAGCCCGGTATTATTGGGCTTGGCAACAAACTGCTGTTCCAATTGCGCCGGAGATTCCGCAGCAAATTTTCCTTGCAGTGGTTCCTCCTCTTCAACACGCTGGGCAGTTGCAAATTTACCTTGAAGAGACTTTTCTTCCTCGGCTCGTTGTATCGCTCCAAACTTCCCCTGCAGCAATTCGTACTCCGTCCCGGCGTGCATGTGAGGGGCTGGAGATTTCATGTATCGCGGCTCTGTTCTTTGCGCAACCATGCGAGAGCTATTACGAAACACCGCCACCATCTTGCGTTGGGCAATCATCCTGGGACTGGAACGGATGGCATCCATTAACTGTCGTTGCGCAATCATTTCTGGGCGGTTATCCACAAAGCTTTTCGACTCGCCTGCATGAACCACGTCAGCAACAGATGGAGACTGACGCGCTTGTACTTGTTCCGATCCAGCCGGCACGGATTGTTTCATGCTACCCTCGTTTATTGGATATTACTTCCTGTTTCACATCAATAACTATCCATTAGCACCATTTCGATACATAAACACCGTAAAGTCATCTTCCAGATATCCATTCACGCACACAACACGTGGAGACAGTGCGCGGCAAAGCGCCAGGATCTCGTCGCGATCATGACCGATCAATAAATCATGCTGCGGGAAAATGCTTTTATCCAGCATGTTAAAAGCCAATGCGATTCGTGCACTGTTATAAAGTTTGCAGATCATGTCCGTATAAAAGCGATCATTCTTACACCGGTAACCCAATGCACCACTGGCAATAACCACATCGACTTGCGGCAATTCTACGGTACTGAAATCAGTTTGATAAAAAACAGTGCGCAAATCGCCGTCATAGCGTATTCTGGCTTTCGTAATGAATTCAGGCATCTGATCAATGCCGATGTAATCAAAGTTTGAGTAATGCAAATCCAGGAAGGCCTTTAAATCACCATAACCACAACCGATATCCAATATGCTCACACCATTCAGGTCACCGACTTTAGCTAATACTTCATAACGCGCCAGTTGGCTGGTTACACTACGCCATCCTAATGATTCAACACTACCGTATCGGCATTCTGCAATGCGGTGACGATGGTAGTGCATTACCGTTGCCTTCTCAATCAGATCCATTCAGGTTGTCTCTACTATTCGTATCATAGATGTTAATCATAGAATTAGCAGCTAATCTGATCCTTCCTGAGAGATCTGTATTCTGGGCCGTGAAGGTTTTTTCATATGTTTCCTCCGCCTCTGATAAACAATAATACTGATCGCAACACCACTAAAAAGAACAATGATTAACGGCAAATTTCCTTCCGAAATTGGCTCCAGCACAGGGTCGAAGGTTAACAACAGCAATGCAGCAATCAAAGTGGGTATGACTATAACAAACAGGTAAAGGATATAAAGATTCTTGATCCTGCTATGGATGCGGCAGGAATAAAAATAGAGACACGTAAATAACAGGCATAAAACGGTGAGCATGCCCATTACAATTCGAAAATAAGCGCGATTCTCACAAACGAACTGATTAATGAATGAATCCGGCTGACCCTGCCAAGTCGTATCCTGAAAATATCTTATGAGGCAACCGGTCACAGATCTCATTTCCTCGCATCGAGGCGGCATTTCTTCTGTAATTGCCGGCTCATTTACTACCAGGGGCCAGAATCCGATTCCACCAAAATCGCGTTTAATATACACCACGTCGTCTTCAAGCTGTTTCCAGTTTCTGCCATCAAACTCTATCACTGGAATAATGTTCTTCAATAATAAATCACGCTCAATCCCATGCAATTCACCATTTTCCACATCCCTCCTCAGTTTCTTTTTGGAATCGGTTGTGGGTTCTTCGATGAGTACCAGAATCCTGGATTTCAAATCATCACGCGAATAATTCATATCCAATGTCTGAGCGCTGTTGGAGAATCCTGTGTTATCAATCCTTTCAAGCAAATTGGAATAACGATAGATGCCGGTTCCTATTGCAGATTGCAGCACCATAATATTTGTAAAATAATCATCCCCTCTAGCATTGAGCTTGTTTTGCAAGCCTTCAAAAAACCGGTTGAATATTTCAATAGATTCCGAATCATCGGGATAACCATTAAAATAAAGCGTTACGCCATCTCCACGAGTCGGCGGAGGTAAAGCGCCCAGGGTCATGTTTTGCTTGATGTTCGAGAAACTATTGGTTATCTGACTGGTTAACAAACTGACAATATTTTCTGTCAACGTTTCAAAAACAGCTACCCGCGATGGATAGGTCAGTTTTCTCCACTGATCCCAGTAGGATTTGTCATTATGAATCACCCAGTCCACTTTACTGTTATGTTTGCGGGCTATTTGAATAAACCCGTTTTGGAGATCCTTATCCGAATCATTCGCCGACAAAATTGTCGGGGCATTATGCGCATTGTTAGTTTGTTTGATGATCCCTTTTTCATCAAACGAAAGCCCATAATAAGCAACTCGGGACAATACGCTAAAATTGATTGCTTGCACTTCCCCATTAGCCAGCCAGAACGGATAAAACCCATATACAGTTCCTGACAGATTATCGAGTACACAGCCGCATCCATCACCGTTCCATTGTATGGATTTCTTGGCACTGTACGCGGGTGTCTTCTTATAGAGCAACGCTATGGAAGGTTGTATCACATACTCGTAAAGACCCGCCACAAACTGGTCAATCTGTTCCAGATCCTTAACATTGCAAGCATCTTTCTGGCGTAAGCGTAGTGAATCAATCTGATTTAATTGATGCGAGAAATCTCTCATGCCCTGATATGGACCGGTACGCAAATCTTCAATTAACTTTTTAAAATCCTCATCACTGATTTTTAAACGGGATAAATATTTATTCTCATTACTTCTATCCTGGCAGGCGCCGATACCAGCGTAAATTTTGGATTTTATGGCCTTATCAAACAGATCCTTATCGGGATAGCTCACTCCACTGATTGTTTTATCTAACAATGTTGTGATAACACTATTGAGAGAAGTAAACAGCGGATCGCCCATGAGAATATCCAGAAAGCTTTGACTAATCATTGGGTCTGCATATCGATAATATTGCTGGATTACCGGCAGCAATTTATCAATCAACTCAGGATAGTCCTTAAGTGCTTCAGTCACCGCGTCTTTAAGCACAGATACATTTTCAAATTGTTTATTGACCAATTTTGACAATTGCTCATAGATCTGTTCCTTACCTTGCAATATTTTTAAATCTTCTGCCGTCAACTGGTAATAATGGGTGATTAATTCATGACTACCGGTTCGTACAGGGGCTGACGATGGATCAACAACCCGCAAATAAAGATCCACAAGTTCTAGTAACGCCTGATCAGAACCATTTCGTCGCACCGTGTAGTAGTAGCTTTTTTGCAATTCAGGTTGTTTATCGTTCCAATGGGCAAAATCGGTACTGATTAATACTTTCGCCTCTTCTGGAAACATAGGAGTGAAAGATGCAATCTGCTCCAGGCGGACTTTTACTTCATTAATGTAGTTACCTATCGGCTCTATCTTGAAATCAAAGATAAAACGTTGTAACCAGAAGAGCGTGACCGGACCCATAAGGCCATCGGTTAATGGATGTTGCTTTAGCGCAACGTCTCTATTCCAGTCTTGATCATCTCGATAAATAGTGGAAAGATTCTGCTGTATCCGATTAACAGTGGGCTTGTCTAATTGTTTGAATTTATCTTGATTAATCAGGCGGTCATAATACGCATCCATTGCGGATGCAACAGTGATGCAGCTATTACATAGAATGAATACTATCGAAAAAAAGAAAAGTTTTTTCATAACCTGCTCACAATGTCCGCCCTTCTTTTAACAGTTCTTTTATGACACCCTTAATAAGGTCATCTTGAAAGATTTCATTGCGTTTCATACGTACCGCCTGAATGGCGCCATATCGTACGGCATTGGTAATAGCGCCGCCTGAAAGCTCATAATTTTCTGCCAGCTTTACTAAATCGACATCTTTGGATAGCAACTTGTTATTAACAAACATCCCTTGCCACAACTTCAACCGTTGATCTGCATCGGGCATCGCAAAGTGTACAGCGGTTTGGAAACGCCGTGCAAAAGCTTCATCAATATTAGCTTTCAAATTTGTTGCCAGAATAACTACGCCCGGATAGTCTTCGACACGTTGTAATAAATAGGATACTTCCTGATTGGCATAACGATCATTCGAACTGCTTGTTTGTGTTCTTTTACCGAATAATGCATCGGCTTCGTCAAAAAAAAGAATCCAGTTCTTATTCACTGCCTGATCAAACACATTGGCAAGATTCTTTTCTGTCTCACCGATATACTTGGATACAACCATCGACAAATCAATACGATAAACATCAATTCCAACGGTTGATCCAATTAATGTCGCAGTCAGCGTTTTTCCTGTCCCTGGTGGTCCATAAAATAAGGCGCGATACCCAGGTTTAATGTTTCTACCCAGATTCCACTGTTGTAAGATCTTTTGCGAGTGCTGTAACCAGGTGTTGATATTTTCAATTTCATCCATCACTTCTGGATTAAGGACTAGATCATTCCAGTTTAATGTTGTCGTAATTAATTTGGCTGGGAAATTAATACCATAATCAGGCTTATCACAAGCCCCTGTGGTTAATCGATTGAGATATTCCGCTGTCATCATCAACATGGCGCTTAAAAAAGGTTCACCGCTCGCATTATGTTCAATCTTGATAATTTGCAGTCTGGACAAATAATGATCAGTCTGAAACAGGCGAATCACCTCAAAACGCTTTGCGAGATTTTCCCCTGCCAAAATAAAAACAGCCGTTTCACAAGTGGGCAAAAACCCGCTATGGCCTTTTCCCTTCCACCCGCCGAATTCGGTAAATCCGCGTGCAGTATCCTGATTATTGAGAAGAAAAGTATCAAGCACATGAGGTTGAATGTGCGGCAGCAGCGCCAATATGATCACTATGCGTTCATCAAAACCCATATCGTGATCCCGCACAAGCCGCGCATATTCCGATTGTTCGGAAAAAATATCCGGTGGAGATATTCTATGAATATCTTCAATGGCGGTTTCTCTCCGGAAATAAATATCACAGCGTGCCGCCAGCACCTCCTTGAACCAGGCTATTTCCTTTCCCAGAGTCGCTGCGTTAGCATTAGCTTCCGTCATAAGCTGTAATCATCCCAATATGAAAACAAGATGCATAAAGAGTTAACGCCAAGTCACATGTATAGCCCGATCCATCCAGGTATGTTTGATGACAGAGAAACTCCAGGGCAATCCATCCAGTAACATATCAAAGGTTCCGGGTTCAATCGTTAAATACCACATACCGTCATCTTTCAAATGCAATTTTCCTTTGCGTTGCAAAAATGTCTCTCTCAAACCATTGATCGAAGTATTGCCAATTGTTTTCCAGTTTTGGATCATGCCACGTATCAGATCTTCAATTGTTTTCTGCTCATGCTCACTGATGTCAATCTCCCTACAGATGGGAATGCCGGTTGATAAGCCGCATAAAATCTTGTTCAGTATCAGCTGGTATTCAGGCGACTGTGTTTGTTCATTCACCATATACTGTAGCAAATGAACCGCCCGTTCAGCTGCCCGGCGATCAACAAATGCACCATCATCTTCAACCAGTTTCAGCATAGTGAAAAGGCGCGGCAGATAAGGCGCAGCCAATACCTGTCCTGCATTATTGATATAAATCTCTTCGGATACATTCGTGGATTGCATCTGATCCAACAGCCCATCAAGATCAATAAAAGATAATTCTTCCATTTTTTCTGCCAGCCTGGCTGAACCCACATCGTCTCTTGCTATCCGGTCCAATTCCGGCGCGCTTGCAATGAGTGTGTGCAATAGCGTGTGGATTGTGCCATAGGTTGCACTTTGATCCAGCGCTTCATACCAGGCTTGTAGTGTCCTTGGCAAGTCCGCTTCAGCGGATACTCCCTGCGCCAGCGCACGGATATACGCTGCAGGGTCAAGGGTACGGATATACGCTGCAGGGTCAAGGGTACGGTCAGCTTGCGCCAGCAGGTGGATCAGGCTGGCTTCCCATAGCCGTTGTTCCCAGTGTGCCTGTGTGCCGCGCCGCAGGGTGTCAGGCTGCCGCCGGTAGAGCTTTTCCGCTTGGGATAGCAGTTGTTCGATGAGCGCCGCCGCTTGCGGCGCCAGCAGGAAGGTGATGTCCAGCAGTATGCGTTGCGCCAGCTTGCCCGTCAGCCGGGCGTGCATTTCTTCTGACCGGAGAATGCGGTGCAGTTGGTGCTTGAGTTCCGCAATCTGCATTCCTTCCGGTAAGTCCGTGGCCGGGTCGCCCGCTGCTATCAGTTTCGCTTTGCGCAGCGCGGCCAGTATCCGTAAATAAATGGCTTCATGCTCTGTTTGGGGCCGGCTTGTAGGTGAGGCTGCCGGTCCGGCGGGGCGCTGAGTGTCCGTCGATTCCGCTGCTCCTGACAGCCCTGTTATCCCCGCCACCCTTTCTTCCCTTGCTCCCGCTTCGTTCCCAATCCCATTTTCCGCAACTGTGCGATGGGCGGCTTGGGCCGCTATCGCTTCCAAGTCAATTTCCCGGTCTTGCAGCAGGTCTTCCAGTAATCGCCGGTAGTAGGTTTGCGGGCCGCTTACCCGGCCGGCCTGGGTTTCTATCGCTTGCAGGAAGGTTGCCCGGTTGGCATCGGTTATGGAGGATGCGGTCTTGAGCAGCATTTCCACCAAAGCGCGCAGCTCGGCTGTATTCAGTTGTGCCGCTCTTAAATCATAGCGCTCTTTGCGCAGGTCTTGAACAATGCGTTGCAGTTGTGCCGGGTGCCGGGTTGCCAGTTCTTCCAGAAGAGCGCGCAGGTCTTGCTGTTCAGGGGCCGGTTGATTTGCGGTGAGCCGCCGGTGTAGCTTTTGATAGGTTGTGTTTGCTTCTGCCGGAACTTCCGGCGCGCTTGCAATGAGTGTGTGCAATAGCGTGTGGGTTGTGCCATAGGTTGCACTTTGATCCAGCGCTTCATACCAGGCTTGTAGTGTCTTTGGCAAGTCCGCTTCAGCGGATACTCCCTGCGCCAGCGCACGGATATACGTTGCAGGGTCAAGGGTACGGTCAGCTTGCGCCAGCAGGTGAATCAGGTTGGCTTCCCATAGCCGTTGTTCCCAGTGTGCCTGTGTGCCGCGCCGCAGGGTGTC